>NZ_JBIAHA010000012.1:0-252391 GCF_042870175.1 Streptomyces sp. NPDC006643
GCGCCCCCCCCGGCCGCGGGCCCGCCCCGCCGCCCCCCCCCCGCCCCCCCCCCCCCCCCCCCCCCCCCCCCCCCCCCCCCCCCCCCCCCCCCCGCCGCTGTGTCGTGGTGAAGCTCGGGCTCAGGCCGTCGGCGGGACGTCGTCGGCGCTGCCGCCCTTCTCGCGGCGCTCGATCTCGGCCTCCCGGCGGCGCAGATCGGCCTCGCGCCGCTCCAGTTCGGCCAGCGCGTCCGTGCTGCCCGTGTCGTCCGCGCGATCCGCGACCGGCGACTCTTCCTTCTTCCCGTCGTCCTTCGCCGCCGCGTCCGTCTTGCCGTCCTTCTTGCCGTCCCTCTCAAGGGACTTGAGGAAGTCGGGGTTGTCGTCCGGCGCGACCCAGCCGCCCCGGCGGCCACCCGCCGAGCCGATGCCGGCCGTGGGCTTCTTGCCCACCATCAGCCACGCGATCGAGCCGACCAGCGGGAAGAGCAGCACCAGGATGGCCCAGATGGGCTTGGGGATATGACGGATGTCCTTCTCGTCGGTGGTGATGCAGTCGATGAACGCGTAGATGCTGAGAGCCAGCGGCACCAGAATCATCAGCACCCGAAGCATGGCGGTCCCCCTGGGAATGGAGATCGAGTACGGGGCGGTGGCCCCGGTTACAGGTCCAGGGTAGCGAGTAGCAGATACTGGACGGCATGGCTTACGACGATCTTCGCTCTCTGCTCCGGGCGCTGGAGCGCGACGGCGACCTCAAGCGTGTCAAGGCGGAGGTCGATCCTTATCTGGAAGTCGGCGAGATCGTCGACCGGGTGAACAAGGCCGGCGGGCCGGCGCTCCTCTTCGAGAACGTCAAGGGCTCCGACATGCCCCTGGCGATGAACGTGTACGGGACGGACCGCCGGCTCCTCAAGGCGCTCGGCCTCACCTCGTACACGGACATCAGTGACAAGATCGGCGGGCTGCTCAAGCCCGAACTGCCGCAGGGCTTCGTGGGAGTACGCGAGGCGTTCGGGAAGCTCGGCACGATGACGCACGTGCCGCCGAAGAAGGTGAAGCCCGGCAGCGCGCCCGTGCAGGAGGTCGTCCTCACCGGTGACGACGTGGATCTGGACCGGCTGCCCGCGCTGTTCACCTGGCCCGAGGACGGCGGCTCCTTCTTCAACCTCGGTCTGACACACACCAAGCACCCGGAGACGGGTGTCCGCAACCTCGGGCTCTACCGGCTCCAGCGCCACGACAAGCGCACCATCGGCATGCACTGGCAGATCCACAAGGACAGCCGCAACCACTACCAGGTCGCCGCCAAGCGCGGTGAACGGCTGCCCGTCGCCATCGCCTTCGGCTGTCCGCCCGCCGTGACGTACGCCTCCACCGCCCCGCTGCCCGGTGACATCGACGAGTACCTGTTCGCCGGCTTCGTCCAGGGCAAGCGGATCGAGATGGTCGACTGCCGTACGGTGCCGCTCCAGGTGCCGGCCAACGCCGAGGTCGTCATCGAGGGCTGGCTGGAGCCGGGGGAGACGCTGCCCGAGGGGCCGTTCGGCGACCACACCGGTTTCTACACACCGCAGGAGCCGTTCCCGGCGCTGACCATCGACTGCGTGACGATGCGCAAGCGTCCGCTGCTCCAGTCGATCGTGGTCGGCCGGCCGCCGACGGAGGACGGGCCGCTGGGGCGCGCGACGGAACGGTTCTTCCTGCCGCTGCTCAAGATCATCGTGCCCGACATCGTGGACTACCACCTGCCGGAGTCGGGCGGCTTCCACAACTGCGCGATCGTCTCGATCGACAAGAAGTACCCGAAGCACGCGCAGAAGGTGATGCACGCCATCTGGGGCGCCCACATGATGTCGCTCACCAAACTGATCGTCGTCGTGGACGCCGACTGCGACGTCCACAATCTGCACGAGGTGTCCTGGCGGGCGCTGGGCAACACCGACTACTCGCGGGACCTGACGGTCGTGGAGGGCCCGGTCGACCATCTCGACCACTCCTCGTACCAGCAGTTCTGGGGCGGCAAGGCCGGTATCGACGCGACGCGCAAACTCCCCGAGGAGGGGTACACGCGGGACGGCGGCTGGCCGGAGATGGTCGAGTCCGACCCGGAGACCGCGGACCGGGTGACGAAGCGCTGGAGGGAGTACGGCCTGTGACCAGTGCCGCCGAGGGAGCCGACGGTCTCGTCGGGCAAGGACGACAGGGACGGCAGGGCAGGCCGGGACGGCCGGGGGGGCCGGGCGGCCCCGCGTCGTCGGGCGGCAGAACGCGGGCGTTCCTGCGGCTCGTGATGATCGAGCACTCGGTCTTCGCGCTGCCGTTCGCGTACATCGCCGCGCTGACGGCCATGTTCCAGCTCGACAAGACCATCCACTGGGGCCGGCTGCTGCTCGTCACGGTCGCCATGGTGGGCCTGCGGACCTTCGCGATGGCCTGCAACCGGATCATCGACCGCGAGATCGACGCCCGTAACCCCCGTACCGCGGGCCGTGAGTTGGTGACCGGCGCGGTGTCGGTGCGCTCCGCGTGGACGGGCGCGCTCGTCGCCCTCGTGGTGTTCCTGGGCGCCGCCGCCCTGCTCAATCCGCTCTGTCTGGTGCTCGCTCCCGTCGCCGTGGTCCCGATGGTCGTCTATCCGTACGGGAAGCGCTTCACGAACTTCCCGCACGCCATCCTCGGCCTCGCCCAGGCCATGGGCCCGGTCGGCGCCTGGATCGCCGTCACCGGCGAGTGGTCGTGGGACGCGGTCATCCTCGGGCTGGCCGTCGGCATCTGGATCGGCGGCTTCGACCTGATCTTCGGCAGCCAGGACGTCGAGGCGGACCGCGCGCACGGCGTGAAGTCCGTCCCGGCGCGCTTCGGCATCCCGGCCGCGCTGTACGGCGCACGTGTCGCGCACGCCGTGACCACGGGCCTGCTGGTCTGGTACGCGCTGGCCACCGACGCCGGGGTGTTCTTCTGGGTCGGGCTGCTGATCGTCGCCGCGGCGTTCCTCTACGAGCACCAGGTCGTGAAGCCGAACGATCTGTCCCGGCTCAACCGGGCCTTCTTCACCGTGAACGGCTTCATCGGGATCGCGCTCTTCATCTGCGCGCTGCTCGACCTGCTCGTACGGGGACTGACCCCCTGACGCGACGCGACGTGACGTGATGTGGCGTGACGGAGCGGTCGGTGGGCGCGGTCAGTAGTTGAGCGCGCCCGCCGGGGCCCGGCGCCCCGGGCGGCGGAACATGAACGCCGCCACCACGCCGCCTATCAGCCCGAAGAGATGCCCCTGCCAGCTCACGGTCGGATTCGTCGGCAGGACGCCCCACAGCGCCGACCCGTACATCACCAGGACCAGCACGCCGACCACGATGTCGACCATGCTGCGATTGACGAAGCCGCGCACCAGCAGATAGCCGAGCAGCCCGAAGACCACACCGGACGCCCCGGCCGTGACGGAGTTGTCCGCCGCCGTGAGCCAGACGCCCAGGCCGCCGACCACCATGATCGTGAGAACCACGCGCAGGAAGTGGCCCGTGCCGCTGAGGGCGGCGAGGAAGCCGAGCACGAGCAACGGCACGGAGTTGGCCATCAGATGGTCGAAACCGTGGTGCAGGAAGGCCATCGGGATGACATCGCGCAGCTCGCCCAGGTCACGCGGGCTCAGCCCGTACGTGTCGAGCGCGCCCGTCGAGGAGTCCACGGCCTCCAGGACCCAGAGCAGCGCCAGCCAGCCCAGCATCAGCGCCGCCGCGGCCTTGATACGGCCCACAGCGTTCCTGTCGATGGATGAATCCGGCATGTCGCCCCCCAAGGGTCGTCGCGCTCCCATCCCTGGAACGCGCGAGGCCCCGTCCCCGGTTCCTGCTTCCGGACGCCTTCTGGACGCCGGATAGGGTCGGACGCGTGAACCCCGGATCGGACCCAGCGGACCAGCGCCCTGTCGAGCGGCCCACGGCGGCGCCCCGGCGCCCGTGGGTCGTCGGAGTCTCCGGCGCGTCGGGGACCCCGTACGCGGCGGCCGTGCTGCGCGGACTGCTGGCCGCCGGCGAGAGCGTGGACCTGATCGTCAGCCGCGCCTCACGCCTCACGCTGCTCGACGAGACGGGCATCTCCTTCCGGGACGCGCACTGGCGGGACGATCTGCGTACGTGGCTGGCCCGGGGCGCCGACGGCAAGCCGGACACCTTCGACCCCGATGTGTCGGACGTACGGCACTGGGCCGCCGGTGATCTGGCGGCCGGGCCGTCCTCGGGGTCGTACGCGACGCGGGGGATGCTGATCGTCCCCGCCTCCACGGCCTGTGTGGCGGGCGTCGCGCTCGGGCTGTCGAAGGATCTGCTGCAACGCGCGGCGAGTGTCACGCTCAAGGAGCGCCGCACACTGGTGGTCGCCGTCCGGGAGACCCCGTTGGGCGGACAGACCCTCAAGCATCTGGTGACCCTGGACGAGGCGGGCGCCGTGGTGCTGCCCGCGTCCCCGGGCTTCTACGCGGGGGCGACGCACATCCAGGATCTGGTGGACTTCGTCGCCGGGCGCGTGCTGGACGCGGCGGGGGTGCCGCACCGGCTGTACCGCCGCTGGGAGGGGGAGCTGGGCCGGGCGATCTCCGCCGGGCCCGGACAGGACCCGGGCGGCTCCCGTACGGAACCGGAAGCACCCTAGTCGGCCCCGTACCCCGTACATACACCGCTGTACCGCCACACTGCCTTAGATTGCATACATCACTTGCGAGATTGCTGAACAATGGAAGGCTTCAGGCATATGGACGCCGTGGATAGGCAGCTCATCCAGGCCCTCAGGGAGAACGGCAGAGCCTCGTACGCCGAGCTGGGCCGGCTCGTCGGGCTCTCCGGGCCCAGCGTGACCGACCGCATCAACCGGCTGGAGGCGGCGGGCGTCATCATCGGCTACCGCGCCACCGTCGACTCGGCCTCGCTCGGCCTCGGTGTCACCGCGCTGATCGGCATCTCGCTCTCGGACGCCGCCGACCACGAGGACGTCGCGCACCGGCTGCGCGGACTGAGCGAGATCGAGGACTGCTGGTTCATCGCGGGCGACGACTCGTACATGCTCAAGGTCCGCGCCGGTGACGTCGACGGTCTGGAGAAGACGATCCGCCGCCTCGGCAGTACGAAGGGCGTCTCGCGGACCCGTACGACCATCGTGCTCTCCACCAAATGGGAGAACCGGGTCGGCGAACTTCCCGACGAAACGTAGGCGTACGGTTGGTGGGAACTGGTAACCGGGTGTTCGGCGGACATATGGCACACACAGTGGGAGGCGCCGCATGACTGCATCTGTCATGGATGTGGGGCTCAAGCGCGAGTTGGAGCAGAAGGTCAGGGCCGGTGAGCGGCTGACCCGTGAGGACGGCATCGCCCTCTACGAGTCGGACGACCTGGCCTGGCTGGGCGGTCTCGCGCACGAGGTGCGGACCCGTAAGAACGGTGACGTCGTCCACTTCAACGTCAACCGGCACCTCAACATGACGAACGTCTGCACCGCGTCGTGCGCCTACTGCTCGTTCCAGCGCAAGCCGGGCGAGAAGGACGCGTACACGATGCGTATCGAGGAGGCCGTCCGGCTCGCCGAGGCGATGCGCGGCGAGAGCCTCACCGAGCTGCACATCGTCAACGGGCTCCACCCGACGCTCCCTTGGCGCTACTACCCGCGCTCGCTCAAGGCTCTCAAAGAGGCGCTGCCGGAGGTCTCGCTCAAGGCGTTCACCGCCACCGAGATCCACCACTTCGAGACGATCTCCGGGCTGTCCGCCAGTGAGATCCTCGACGAGCTGATCGACGCGGGCCTCGAATCGCTGACGGGCGGTGGCGCCGAGATCTTCGACTGGGAGGTCCGGCAGCACATCGTCGACCACCGCACCCACTGGGAGGACTGGTCGCGCATCCACCGGCTCGCGCACGAGAAGGGTCTCAAGACCCCGTGCACGATGCTGTACGGCCATATCGAGGAGCCCAGGCACCGGGTCGACCACGTACTGCGGCTGCGCGAACTCCAGGACGAGACCGGCGGGTTCCAGGTCTTCATCCCGCTGCGCTACCAGCACGACTTCGTGGACATGCAGGACGGCAAGGTCCGCAACCGCCTCCAGGCGCGTACGACGATGGCCACCGGCGCCGAGGCGCTGAAGACCTTCGCCGTCTCCCGGCTGCTGTTCGACAACGTCCCGCACGTGAAGGTCTTCTGGGTGATGCACGGCGTGCAGACCGCCCAACTCGCGCTCCAGCACGGCGCGGACGACATGGACGGCTCGGTCGTCGAGTACAAGATCACGCACGACGCCGACAACTACGGCACGCCGAACAAGCTCGGCCGCGAGGATCTGCTCGACCTGATCCGCGACGCCGGCTTCCGGCCCGTCGAGCGCAACACGCGCTACGAGATCATCCGGGAGTACCCGGGCCCCGACGCGGACCGGCGCGAGACGCCGCAGCCGATGCGGCTCTGATCTCCCGGCGGCTTTCCGCCGAGCGCCGGTCGAGTGCCCGTTGAGCGCCCCGTTCGAGCGGCCCCAGCTCGTTGAGCTGGGGCTTCTCGCGTTCTGGAATGGGGTTGAGGCCGAGCTCGCGTAATGGTTAGTGTTGCAGAATGCCACTTACGTCGCCGCCGCTCGTGTTCACGCTGGACCCGCCCGTCGACCCGGCCCTGCGCGACGGCGTCGTCACGCTCTGGGCGGACGTCTCCGACGCGGGCGGCGCCGTCGGCTTCGTACCGCCGGTGAACCCGGACGACGTACGGGCCGAGCTGGTCAAGCACCTCGCGTCGATGGCCGAGGGCCGGACCCGGCTGCTCGTCGGGTACGACGAGGACGGCGCCGTGGCCGCCACCGCCTTCCTCGCGCTCAACACCCACCGGCTGATGGGGCACTGGCTCTGGCTCTACACGGTGATGGTCCACCCGAGGCACCAGGGCAAGGGATACGGCCGCGACCTGATGCGGGCGGCGGCCGACGCCGCCCGCGGCATCGACGGCATCGAGGCGATACGGCTCACCTGCCGGGGCGGCCTGGGGCTGGACCGGTTCTACGCGGCCTGCGGTTACAAGGAGGTCGGCCGGGTGCCGGACGCGATACGGGTGGCGCCCGGCGACGACCGCGACGACATCACGATGCTGCTGTCGCTGCGCTGAGCCAACCCCCCTATATGGGGCGCCGGACGGCGTGCTTCACTGGTCGGGTACGCCGGACACATCCGGACGCGTACGCCGCCACGAGGAGCACGAGCAGAGAGGGCCGCCGTGACCGCCGCCAGAACGAGCGCCACGATCCGCTACACCGCGATGCGCCTGGGCATCTTCGTCGGCTGCTTCGTCGTTGTCGCCGTCCTGGTCCAGTTCGGCGCGCTGCCCAAGGGGCTCGGCGACTCGAACTTCGTCTGGGTGCTGCTGCTCGCGCTCGTCGTCTCCGCGCCGCTCAGCTTCGTCCTGCTGCGCAAGCAGCGCGACGAGATGTCCACGCAGCTCGTCAACAAGGTCGACTCCGCGAAGGCCAAGCTTGAGGCGAACCGCGCGCAGGAGGACGGCGCGACCCGGTAGGGCGCGCGTTCTGTCCCGTATGGGCGCCCTAAGCGCCGCGTAAGCTTCGTCACATCCGTACGCCGGTCCATGCCCGGTTCGTCACGCCCCGGCCGCCCACGCGCCGGGGCGTCGGTGTGTCCGGGGGCAGTTGGCGCGCTCCGCCGACCGATACCTCAAAGCAGACCTTTGAGTTCCCCAAAGCCCCGGTGTTAATGTATCGGGCATGAAGACAGCAGTGCGCCATCACGCCGTGAGCCTCCCGCTCGTGGCGCGCCTGCATGTCGATCTCTGCCGCTGCATGTCCGCGGTCTGTTGCCGCTAGGGCCTGTCGGCACTGATCCGACCCGGCACCATGCGGCGGCGCCACCTCTGAAGCACGGGCGCCGCACCCCCCAGTTCCACCCCCTTCCTCTCGTCCCCCTATCCCCGTACGCCCAACTGGAGTGTGTCCGTGTCCGCGAATTCCGAGCCCGCCACCACCGGCAAGGCCGACCAGGCCGACAAGCCGGCCGGTTCCGGCCCAGGTCTCTCCCTGCCCAAGGTCCCGTTCTGGGCCCAGATAGTCGCCGGTCTCGTCCTCGGCGTCCTGCTCGGCTGGCTCGCCCGCAGCCAGGACATCAACTGGCTGTACACCACCCTCGACAAGATCGGCAGCATCTTCGTCCAGCTCCTGAAGCTGGCCGTCGCCCCGCTGGTCTTCTTCGCGATCCTGGTGTCGATCACCAATCTCCGTAAGGTCAACAACGCCGCCAGGCTGGCCTCGCGGACGCTGCTCTGGTTCCTGATCACCTCCCTGATCGCCGTCGTCATCGGCATCGTGATCGGCCTCGTCACCAACCCCGGCTCCGGCACCGGCCTCACGCCCAAGGACGGCGCGAAGCCCGAGGGCTCCGGCTCCTGGATCGACTTCCTGACCGGCATCGTGCCGACGGACGTGATCACCCCGTTCACCGAGCTGAACGTCCTCCAGATCGTCTTCATGGCCGCCGTCGCGGGCATCGCCGCGCTCAAGCTCGGCGAGCGCGCCGCGCCGATCCTCGCGCTCAGCGAGTCCGTGCTCGAACTGCTCCAGAAGGCCCTGTGGTGGGTCATCCGCCTCGCCCCGCTCGGCACCGTCGGCCTCATCGGCTACGCCATCGCGGACTACGGCTGGGACCTGATCGGCGACTACGCGACCTTCACCGCCGACGTGTACATCGGCTGCGCCCTGGTCCTGTTCGGTGTGTACCCGCTGCTGCTGGCGACCGTCGCCAAGGTCAGCCCGATCCAGTTCTTCAAGGGCGCCTGGCCCGCGATCCAGCTGGCCTTCGTCTCCCGCTCCTCGGTCGGCACGATGCCCGTCACCCAGCGGGTGACCGAGCGTCTCGGCGTGCCGAAGGAGTACACCAGCTTCGCGGTCCCGTTCGGCGCCACCACCAAGATGGACGGCTGCGCCGCGATCTACCCGGCGCTGGCGGCGATCTTCATCGCGGAGATCTTCAACGTCCAACTGGGCATCCAGGACTACCTGCTGATCGTCTTCGTCTCGGTGGTCGGCTCGGCCGCCACGGCCGGTCTCACCGGCGCGACGGTCATGCTGACCCTGACCCTCTCGACGCTGGGTCTGCCGCTGGAGGGCGTGGGTCTGCTGCTCGCGATCGACCCGATCCTCGACATGATGCGTACGGCCACGAACGTCGCCGGCCAGGCCCTGGTCCCGGTCATCGTCGCGTCCCGGGAGAAGATCCTGGACCACGACAAGTACAACTCGGCTTCGGCGAACCCGATCGACGAGCCCGAGACCAGCGACCGCGACAGCGCGGTCCCGGTCGCCGCGTGACGCGGTAGCCCACGGCGAGTCCCTAACGGCGCCCCCGGTCCTTCGGCCGGGGGCGCCGCCGCGTCGTCATCCCTTCCGTCCCGCGTGTTGTCCCGCGAGGGTGTGCAGGGCTGCCGCGACCGGGGTGGGGTCCAGGGGCCCGACATGTGACGCGCTGGGGAAGTCCTGCACGCGGAAGCGGTTGCCGGGTGTGTACGCGTCGGCCTCCGCGATCATCCTGTCCTGGAGCGCGGTGGCGATCGTGCGGTCCGCGCCGAACCGCAGATAGGTACGGGGAACGCGTCCCCAGCTGCCCGCCCGGCCGACCGCGCGGCCCGCGTAAGCGGTGACGGGCTCGTCGGTCTGCATGCCGGCGAGTATCCGGCGGTAGTCGGCGTCGGGGTGGTCCGCGCAGATCATCTCCTTCAGGAGGGCGAGTTCACGACTGTCTCCGGTCCGGAAGTTCAGCCGGAGGACACCGAGCCGCTCCGGGTCGCCCACCGTCAGCTCGACCGGGCTGACGGCGTTCGCGTTCTCGGGCGCCGCCGTACAGGCGTCCGCCGTGGGCAGCGCCCGGCTGGGACAGAAGGCCGCCATGTAGCAGATGTGGTCGAGCAGATGCGGGACGGCGTCACCGACCCGGCTGACCGACACACCGCCCAGGCTGTGCCCGACCAGCACCACCGGGCCGTTGCGCGCCGCCCGCCGCACGACGCCCGTGACGCGCGCCTCGTACTCGTCCAGCCCGAGGCCCTTCAGCGGGGACGGCTCGGTCGCCATCGCTCCGAGGTCCTGCCGCTGATACGCCTCCGGTATGAAAGCCTCCGCGCCGTGCAGCGGCTGGTCCACCGTGACGACGCGGTGGCCGCGCAGCGTCAGCTCACGCGCGATCGGTGTCCAGAACGCGCCCGCGCTGTGGGTGCCGTGCACCAGCACATAGGTGGTGACTCCGCGGCGCGGGTCCGCCGCGGCCGGCGAGGCTCCCAGCCCGGTGGCCAGTGCCGCGCCCCCCACCGCGAGTCCGAGCCCGCGCAGTGCCGACCGCCGGGTGGTGCCTGTCCGTTCTTCGTTCTTCGCGTTCATCATGGCCACGACGCTATAAACGGCCCGATCGGCCCGCCAGCGCTCCAGAACCACCATCGAGGTGGACCCAGCGCCACCCTCCGACGTGGCGGTTTTTCGATCGGGCAGGGGATCTGACCGTAGGCTTGACCGGGTTCGGGGGTACGTGGGCGGGAGGTCGGGCCAGGTGGGTTCCGCAGGTGTGGGGAAGAGCAAACGGATGCCGCGCGAGGTGCGTGAGCGGCAGATGCTGGACGCCGCGGTGGCGACCTTCGGGCAGCGGGGATACCGCGCGGCGTCGATGGACGAGATCGCCGAACTGGCCGGTGTCTCCAAGCCGTTGGTGTATCTCTATCTGAATTCCAAGGAGGACCTGTTCACCGCGTGCATCCGGCGCGAGGCCGGCGCGCTCCTCGCGGCCGTACGCGCCGGTGTCGTCGAGCCGGACCTCGCGCCGGACGAGCAACTGTGGGCCGGGCTCACGGCGTTCTTCGCGCACACGGCCGACCACCCCGACGCCTGGTCGGTGCTGCACCGGCAGGCCCGTACGCACGGGGAGTCGTTCGCCGCCGAAGTGGCCGCGATGCGCGAGGAGTTGGTCGCCCTGGTGACCGGGCTGCTGGGGGACGCGGGCCGCGCGTCACCCGCCTCGCCGGATCTGGCCGACCGGGATGTCGCCGGTGTCGCGCAGGCTCTCGTCGGTGCGGCGGAGGCGCTGGCCGGGTGGGCGAACGAGACGCCCGACGTCTCGGCCAAGGAGGCCGCCTCCACGCTGATGAACTTCGCCTGGACGGGGCTGGGGAGACTGCTGGAGGGCGAACGCTGGTCACGGTGACGCCCGTTGGGCCGGCCCGGCGCCCGATGCTCCGCCACCACCGGCCGAGCACGGAAGCGCCTTTCGCGCGGGCCTCAGGTCAGTGGTGACGCTCCGCACCCGTGCGGTGTCACTGTCTTGATTTCGCGACCGGCTCCCGGTGTAATCGCCGGATCGGAGCCCCACGCTCCGCGCAGAGATGAGGGAACAGCGCGTGTCCGCAGACGTGCCCGCCGGGGCTGAGGCGTCCCTGTCCCCGTCGGTACCTCCGCTCTCCCACGCCGAGCCCGAGAAGCTGTGGGTGGACGGAGTCGTACGGCAGGTCTTCGTACCGGCCCTCGTGCCGCCCGCACCCGACGGCTCGCTCGCCGACATCCCCTTCGACAACGCGCGGGACGCCCCGGACGAGGCCGTCCTCAGCGTCAAGCAGACGGACGGGCGTTGGCGGGACGTCACCGCCGCCGCCTTCGCCGACGAGGTCCGTGCCGTCGCCAAGGGGCTGATCGCCGAAGGGCTGCGGCCCGGGGACCGGCTCGCGATCATGGCCCGTACGACCTACGAGTGGACGCTGCTCGACTTCGCGGCCTGGGCCGCCGGACTGGTCACCGTCCCCGTCTATCCGACCTCCTCCGCCTTCCAGACCCGCTGGATCCTCCAGGACTCGGGCGCCGTCGCGTGCGCGGTCGAGAGCGAGGAGCAGGCCAGGCTGGTCACCCAGGAGCAACTGCCGGACCTGGCCCACCTCTGGACCTTCGACGCCGGCGCCGTGGACGCGCTGCGCGCGGCCGGCGCCGATGTCCCCGACGCGGAACTCGACGCGCGCCGCGACGCGCTCTCGCCCGCCTCACTCGCGACCCTCGTCTACACCTCGGGCACCACGGGAAGCCCCAAGGGCTGCGCCCTCACGCACGGCAACTTCTTCGCGGAGGTGGACAACTGCATCGAACTGCTGCACCCCGTCTTCAAGTCGGTGAGCGAGGAGCCCGCCTCCACACTGCTCTTCCTGCCGCTCTCCCACATCTTCGGACGCATGGTCGCGGTGGGCTGTCTGCGCGCCCGGGTGCGGCTCGGGCACGCGCCCTCGCTGCGCACCGACGACCTCATCGCGGATCTCGCGGGCTTCCGCCCGACGTTCCTGCTCGCCATCCCGTACGTCCTGGAGAAGGTCTTCAACACCGGCCGCGCCACCGCCGAGAAGATGGGCCGCGCCGCGTCCTTCGACCGCGCCGCGCGGATCGCGCGGCGGTACGGGCAGGCCGTCGAGGCCGCCACGGCCGGGACGGGCCCCGGCCCCACGCTGCCCCTCAGAGCCGCCCGCGCGCTCTACGACCCGCTGGTCTACCGGCGCATCCGGTCCGCGCTCGGCGGCAAGGTGGTGCAGGCCATCTGCGGCGGCTCCCCGCTCGGGCGCCCCCTCGCCTCCTTCTACGCGGGCGCGGGAATCACCGTCTTCGAGGGGTACGGCCTGACGGAGACCACGGCCGCCGCCACGGTGACCCCGCCGCTCCGGCCCCGGCTGGGCACGGTCGGCCGGCCGCTGCCCGGCACCTCCGTACGGATCGCCGACGACGGGGAGGTACTGCTGCGCGGCGGCCAGGTCTTCACCGGCTACTGGGACCGGGAGCGCGGCGAGCCCGTACCGGCCCTGGACGAGGGCTGGTTCGCGACCGGGGACCTGGGCGCGCTGGACGACGACGGCTATCTGACCATCACCGGCCGCAAGAAGGACATCCTCATCACCTCGGCCGGCAAGAACGTCGCCCCGGCCCCGCTGGAGGACTGGCTGCGCGCCCATCCGCTGATCGGCCAGTGCCTGGTGCTCGGCGACAACCGCCCGTACGTCACGGCCCTGATCACCCTGGAGCCGGACGGCCTCGCGCACTGGCGCCAGATGCGGAAGAAGGAGCATCTGACACGCGAGGAACTGGTCACCGACGAGGACCTGCTGGCCGCGCTGCAACGGGCGGTCGACGAGGCCAACCGGCTGGTGTCCAGGGCCGAGTCGATCCGCCGCTTCCGGGTGCTGCCGGTCTCCTTCACCGAGGCGAGCGGGCAGTTGACGCCGTCGCTGAAGGTCCGGCGGACGGCGGTGACCGAGGACTTCGCGGCGGAGATAGAGGAGTTGTACAGCTGACGGCCCCGGCGCTCACCCCTTCCGGCGCGGTGCCAGCAACTGCTCCCGCAGCGCCGTCAGTTGGTGGGACGACTCGACCGCGCGTGTCTCGTCCAGCGCGGTGAGCGCCAGCAGCAGGACGTCCGCCACGACCAGCCCCGTCAGGGACTCCGCCGTGATGCCGGTCGGGGTGTGCGGGGCGGTGAGGACCGACTCCACGCGGGCCGCGAAGCGCTCGCCCAGCTCGTCCGTGACCAGCACGACCTTGGCGCCGACCGCCCTGGCCCGCTCCACCAGCACGGTCAGCTCTATCAGTTCGCGGCCGGGCTGGAAGATCACCACCGCGTCCCCCTGGCCCACCGCCAGCAGCGCGTCCGCCAGGGCGAAGCCCGTCTCGCCGACGAAGCGGGCCCGGCGGCCGATCCGGCCCAGGGCCAACGCCAGGTGCCGGGCGGCCAGTTCGGAGGCGGCCACCCCGTAGCAGAAGACCTCGCGCGCCGGGGCGAGCGCGGCCACCGCGCGGTGCAGCGCCTCCGGTTCGGTGAGACGGCTGCCGTGGTCGACGCGGTCGCGGGCCTCGGCGAAGACGTCGCGCCAGATGGTGTCCAGGTCCTGGCCGACATGGTCGATGCGCTGCTTGAGCCGTACCTCCGGGGCGACCGTCGCCGTGAAGTCGGCGGCCAGCTCTCGCTTGAGGGCGGGCAGTCCCGCGTAACCGAGGCGCTGGAGCGCCCGGACGACCGACGCGTTGCTGGTGCCGCTCGCGGCGCCCAGCTCCTGGGCGCCGGCGAAGAGCAGCTGCTCGACCGGGGCGCTGGCCAGATACTGCGCCACCGCCCGCTCGGAGGCGGACAGCTCCTCCCACTGGTCGCGCACGGCCGCCCGCAGCCGGGTCACGCCCGCGCCCGGGGGTCCCGATTCCTGGCCCGCCGGCTGTCCGGACTCTGGAATCTTCATTACACCCATTGACTTCCCTGTCTCCGGCATTACTCTCCTGGACAACGCATTCCAAGAGGAACGTTCCCTGAAATCAACGTTACAGGACTACGGGATCGCGTTCCGTCGCGAGGAGAACAATGGCACCCCGCTCCCTTCCGGTCATCGAGATCTCCGGCTCACCGCGCGAGCGCGGCCGGCAGTACGGCGAGGCCGTACGCCCCCAACTGCACACCGCCCTCGGCTACTACGCACAGGCCTTCGGGCAGTCCGCCGGTCTGACCTGGGACCGCGTCACCGCACGCGCCGAGCGCTGGCTCGACCCCGTCGACGCCTACGCCCCCGACCTCGTCGAGGAGATGCGCGGCATCGCCGACGGCGCGGGCGTGAGCCTGCTCGACGTCCTCGCGCTCAACGCCCGCGGCGAGGTCATCTACGACAAGTCGTTCGCCTCGATGAGCGAGAACGGCGCGCGCCCGGCCGAGGACGAGGAGCCCGCCGACGGCTGCACGTCCTTCGCCGCGTACGGCGCCGCCAGCGGCGACGGTCATGTCTACGCCGGGCAGAACTGGGACTGGCGCGCGGGCGTCGCCGACACCGTCGTCATGCTGCGGATCGTCCAGCCGCCCAAACCCACCCTGATCATGCAGGTCGAGGCCGGACAGGTCGGCCGCCAGGGCGCCAGCTCCGCCGGTATCGCGCTCAACGCCAACGGCCTCGGCGGCAGGTTCGACGACACGGTGGGGCTGCTCCAGACCGTCGTACGCCGCTCGGTGCTCGACCAGCCCACCATCACCGACGCGCTCGACGTGCTCTGCCGCACCCGCGCCCATATCGCCAGCAACGCGCTGCTCACCTGCCGCGAGGGCTTCGCCATCGACCTGGAGACGACGCCCGCCGGGCACGGCTGGCTCTACCCCACCGACGGCCTGCTCGTGCACGGCAACCACTACCAGGCCGGCATCCCCGCCGCCCTCGCCGCGGGCTACCGGCCCATGTCGTCCGACTCCCTCGTCCGCGTCCCGCGCGCCGAGGAAGGGCTGCGCCGGCTGCGCGGCTCCACCGGGCCCGAGGAGTCCCGCCGGCTGATCAAAGAGGCGATGTCCGACCATCTCGGGCTCCCCGAATCGCTGTGCACACACCCCGATCCGAGGCAGCCGGAACTCCGGCACTGGACCACCCTCGTCTCCTCCTGTGTGGACCTGACCAGCGGTGACTACCACGTCACGGCCGGTACGCCCTGCGACAGGGACTACCAGCGGATGCCCTGGAACCTGTACGACGGTCCCTATGGAGACCGCCCGTACGACCCGGCGCACGACCCCGCGCACGACTCCGCGTACGAGACCACCGAAGACCACCTTCCGCACCACGCGATGTCCACCACGGGAGCCCAGCGATGAGAAGCACCCGCACCACCGTCGGCACGGCCGCCCTGGCCGTCGCGACCCTGCTCGCCGCCGCCGGCTGTAGCGGCGCGGACCAGACCGGCACCGGAGGCGAGGCCGCCGACGCCGCCTCCCTCAAGCTCGCCGCGACCACGCCCGCCGCCAAGGGCGGTCTCACCGAGGCCAACTGGCTCCTGGAGGACGAGCCCGACTCCCTGGACCTCGACACCCAGGGCACCAGCGCGGGCCGCGTCGTCCTCACCAACGTCTGCGAACGGCTCTACCAGCTCCAGCCGGACATGTCGGTCAAGCCGCTGCTCGCCGAGAAGGCCGCGACCCCCGACGACCGCACCCTCGTTCTTACCCTCCGCTCCGGCGTCACCTTCCACGACGGCACGGACATGACCGCCGACGACGTGCTGTACAGCCTGAAGCGGCACGCCGACCCGGACATGGAGCAGAGCGACGAGTTCGGCAACGTCAAGGCCATGACCAAGAGCGGCGACCGCGAGATCACCGTCACCTTCAAGCAGCCCGACGCCCTCTTCACCAAGGCGCTCGCCGGGGACGCGGGCCTCGTCTGGAACAAGGAACAGGTCGAGAAGTCCGGCGAGGACTTCGGTACGCCGGGCCGGCCGGACGCCTGCTCGGGGCCGTACGAACTCGTCAGCTGGAGCTCCGGCGACTCGATCATCATCCACAGCTACGACGACTACTGGGGCAAGAAGGCGCTCACCGACAGGATCGTCTTCCGCTGGGCCTCCGACAGCGCGCTCGTCAACGCCGTGACCACCGGCGCCGCCGACGGCGCGTACACCGAGTCGCCCAACACCGCGTCCGCCCTGCGCGGCAAGAAGGGCATCGACCAGCACTACGGCCCCTCCACCGCCTCGCTCGTGCTCATCCCCACCGAACGCGGCGGCCTGAAGAACGCCGCCGTCCGCCAGGCGCTCTCCCTCGCGATCGACCGCGACGGCATCGCCAAGTCCGGTTACGGCGGCCTGGTCGAGCCCTGGGCGACGCCCGTCGGCGCCGGGGCCTGGGGGTACGAGAAGCCCGCCTTCGAGGCCGCGCAGAAGGAGATCACCAACGCCCCCGACAGCCCGTCCGCGAAGGACCTGACCCGCGCGAAGAAGCTCGTGGACGAGTCGGGCGTCGACAAGGCCGCACCGATCGTCATCGGCACCGACGCCAGCCAGGGCCGCACGGTCGTCGCCAACGCGACCCGCTCCGCGCTCCAGCGCATCGGACTCAAGGGCCAGATCAAGACGGTGCCGACGGCGCAGTTCGAGCAGTTCTACAGCGACCCGCAGATCCGCTCCGAGATCGACGTCCTCGTCGGTGACTGGTACATCTCCAAGTCCGACCCGATGGGCTTCTACGACAACGGGCTCTCCGACTCCTCCAACAACTGGGTCGGCTTCAAGGACGCCACGTACGACGCGCAGGTCAAGAAGGCACTCGGCACGCTCGACGACGCCGAGCGCGCCAGGCTCGCCACAGAAGTGCAACGGAAGTTCACCGACGCGGCCGTCTGGATCTCCGTCGCCCAGGTGCCGTCCGTGCTGGTGCTGAACGACAAGCTGACCGGGCCGCCCGCCTCGATGGCGTATCTCTACTACCCGTGGGCCGCCGAGCTGGGCACCAAGGGCGCCGACAGCGCGTCCGGCACCGGCACGGCCGACGGCACCGGGAAGGGCTGACCGCCATGCTCGCCCGTATCTCCCGGCGCCTCGCCGGCCTGCTCGCCACCCTCTTCGCCGCCTCGTTCGTGATCTTCGCGGCCGTGTACGCGGCGCCCGGCGACCCGGCCGTCTTCCTGGCCGGCGGTCGCGACAAGCTGACCCCGGAGAAGCTGGAACTGGTCCGGCAGCAGTACCACTTGGACGAGCCGCTGGCCGTCCAGTACGGCCGCTGGCTCTGGGACGGCGTCCATCTCGATCTCGGCCGGTCCTTCAAATACAGCGACCAGGTGGCCGACCTGCTGGCCGCCCGTCTCCCCACCACCCTCGCCCTGGTGGCGTACGCGACCGTCCTGTTCGTCGTCATCGGCGTCGGAGCGGGCGTGCTCGCCGCCGTCCGGCGCGGCAGCTGGGTCGACTCGACGGTCGTCGGCGGTACGACACTGGCCGCGTCCGTCCCGTCCTTCGTCTCCGCCATCGCGCTCGTCGCGCTCTTCGGCGTCCAGCTCGGCTGGTTCCCCGTCACCGGCGGCGGCACGGGCCTCGGCGGGACGCTGCACCATCTGACGCTGCCCGCCGTCTCCCTGGCGCTCGGCGCCCTCGCGCTGATCAGTCGGGTCACCCGGCAGGCGATGGTCGACGCGGGCGCCGCCGACCATGTGGAGGTGGCACGCGCCTCCGGCCTGCCCGAACGCGAGATCGTCCGCAGACATGTCCTGCGCAACGCGCTCGGCCCCATCGTCACCATGTGCGGCCTCGTCATGGCGGGCATGCTCGCCGGCACCGTCGTCGTGGAGACGGCCTTCGGCATCAGCGGCATCGGCTCGCTGCTCGTCGGCGCCATCAACACCCACGACTTCCCGGTCGCCCAGGCCGTCCTGCTGCTGATGGTCACCGGCTACATCGTGGTCACCACCCTCGTCGACCTCCTCCATCCGCTGCTCGACCCCCGAGTGAAGGAGCGTGCGGCATGACGGCGCTGACCCTCGCCCCCGTCGGCGGGACACGGTCCCGCGGCTCCCTCGGCGTCCGCGTCGCGGGCGGGTTCCTCGTCCTCGTCGTGCTGGCCGCCGTCCTGGCGCCGCTCGTCGCGCCGTACGCCCCCGACGCCATCGACCTCTCCGCGTCACTGGTCGGCACCTCCGGCGACCATCCGCTCGGCACCGACTCCTCGGGCCAGGACCTGCTGTCGCGGGTGCTGTACGGGGCGCGTACGAGCCTGATCGCGCCGGTCCTGCTGCTGGCCCTCGCGGCGCTGCTCGGCGTCACCCTCGGCACGCTGGCCGCCTGGCGCGGCGGCTGGGTGGACACGCTCGTGTCGCGGATCACGGACGTCATGTACGCGTTCCCCGGGCTGCTGTTCACCGTCCTGATCATCGCGGTCTTCGGCGCCGGGATGACCACGTCCGTACTGGCGCTCGGCCTCGCCTACACACCCACCGTCGCCAAGTACACCCGGTCCGTGGCGCTCGCGGAGTGCCGCAAGCCGTACATCGACTCCTACCGGGTGCAGGGCATGGGCGGCGCCCGGATCTGCGCGCGGTATCTCGTGCCCAATCTGGGCCGCTCCATCGTCGGCTATCTCGTCGTCCTCTTCGGCGAGGCCCTGATGTCGCTCGCGACCCTGTCCTACCTCGGCTTCGGCGCCCAGCCGCCCAGCTCCGACTGGGGGTTGATGGTCCAGGAAGGCCAAGCCGCCGTCGTGCAGGGCGCGTTGCTCCCGGCGCTCGTGCCGGGCGTGGCCATCGCCCTCGTCGTGGTGTCCTTCAACGTCGTCGGGGTGCGGGCCGCCGACCGACTCGGCAGCGGGAGGTAACCGCATGCTCCTCGACATCGAGCACCTGACCGTCCAACTCCCGGGCACCGCCCGGCCCGTGCTCACCGACGTCACCCTGCGCGTGGCGAGCGGCGAGGTCGTCGGCCTGGTCGGCGAATCGGGCTCCGGCAAGTCCACCACCGCCAACGCCGCGCTGCGGCTGCTGCCGGGCGACGCCACCGCCACCGGCCGGATCACCGTCGACGGGACGGACGTCCTGTCCCTCACCGGCGACGCGCTGCGCGCCCATCGCTCGCGTACGGTCGCGATGGTCCACCAGGACCCGCGCTCCGCCCTCAACCCGGTGCGCCGGGTGGGGGACTTCCTCACCGAACGGCTGCGCGGCGCGGGCCTCGACCAGCGCGCGGCCCGCGCCCGCGCGGTCGAACTCCTCGCCGCCGTCGGCCTCCCCGACCCCGAACGGCGCGTGCGGCAGCGCCCGCACGAACTGTCCGGCGGCATGCTCCAGCGCGTCGTCATCGCGGGCGCGCTCGCCGCCGAACCGCGCCTGCTGCTCGCCGACGAGGCGACCAGCGCCCTGGACGTGACGACCCAGGCGGAGATCCTGGCGCTGCTCAGGTCCGTGCGGACGTCCGGCGGCGGCCGGGCGCCGGGGATGCTCTTCATCACCCACGATCTCCAACTGGCCGCCGCCTACTGCGATCGCGTGTACGTCATGTACGCGGGCCGGGTCGTCGAGGAGGGCGCCGCGGGCGAGCTGTTCGCCCGGCCCCGGCACCCGTACACCCGGGGGCTGCTCGACTGCTCCCCGACGCTGGACACGGAGGTACGCGAGATCCGCCCCATCCCCGGCCGGCCGCCCTCGCTCGCCGACGCCTTCACCGGCTGCGAGTTCGCCGCGCGCTGCCCGCACGCGGAGGCCGCGTGCGAGACCTGGCGGCCGGAGCCGGTCGCACTGGACGGCGGCGGTACGGCGGCCTGCCGCAGGCTGCCGGACTCGGTCATGGCCCCGGTCACGGCCACGGAAGGGAGCGTCCGATGACGGAGACCGGACAGGAACACGCCCTCGCGGTGGACGGGCTGCGCAAGGAGTACCCGCTGCCCGGCGGCGGCCGGCTCACCGCCGCCGACGCCGTCGGCTTCACCGTCCCCGCGGGCGGCTCGCTCGGCATCGTGGGGGAGTCCGGCTCGGGCAAGACGACCGTGGCGCGGATGCTGGTGGGTCTGGTGCGGCCCGACGCCGGCTCCGTACGGGTCGCGGGCCGCCTCCGCGAGACCCGCACCCCACGCGGCGGACGCGCCCGGCTGGCCAGGGCCAGGGAGATCCAGATGGTCTTCCAGGACCCGTACGTCTCGCTCGACCCGCGGCTGACGTCCCGTCAATGCCTCACCACCGCACTGCGGTTGCACGGCCGCGACGACTCACTGGCCGACGGGCTGCTGGACCGGGTGGGGCTCGGCGCCCGCGAGGCCGGGGCGCGCCCGCACGGGATGTCCGGCGGTCAGCGGCAGCGGCTCGCCATCGCGCGGGCGCTGGCCGTCGACCCGAAGGTGCTGGTGCTCGACGAGGCGGTGGCCGCGCTGGACGTGTCCATCCAGGCGCAGATCCTCCAACTGCTCGGCGAGATCCGCCGGGACACGGGCGTCGCGCTGGTCTTCGTGAGCCACGATCTGGCCGTGGTGCGGCACATCACCGACGAGGTGCTGGTGATGCGGCGTGGCGTGGTGGTCGAACAGGGCCCGACGGACGGGGTGTTGGCCGCGCCCGGCCACGCGTACACCCAGCGGCTGCTCGCGTCGGTGCCCCGGCCGGGCTGGGACCCGGCGGCGGTGGGCGCCTCGTAACCCCCGCGCAAAGGCAGGAGCCCTGCTCCCCGCACTGGACATGCGGGGACAGGGCTCCTTGGTACTGCTATTTTCGTGCGCGATCTTCCGACCCGGGCAACTAGGCCGGGGTTACGTTCTCCGCCTGCGGGCCCTTCGGACCCTGGGTGACGTCGAAGTTCACGACCTGGTTCTCCTCGAGGGAGCGGAACCCGGACGCGTTGATCGCGGAGTAATGGACGAAGACATCCGGGCCGCCGCCGTCCTGGGCGATGAAGCCGAAGCCCTTTTCAGCGTTGAACCACTTGACGGTTCCGGTAGCCATAAGCCCTCCTTGGGCCAAAGGGTTGCCCTGCTCCAGAACCTGCAAACAAGTCTGAAAACTACAAAAGCCTGCGGGTCACATGCTCCGCAGGCTCTGTACTGCAAGGGAAACCAAACTGCAACTTGCGGCGAGCCTAGCACGCGTCTCGCGGGCAGCGGTAGGGGGAAAGATCACCCAAAGATCACCTCACCCGGACGTTTGAAGAGACCTCCGGCGGGGTGACGCGGCGGGGGTCCTGACGTGCGAAGGAGACCCGCGCGAAGTCCGGCCGGAGTGCGTCCGGAGTGCGCCCGGGGCCCGCCCGGAGTCCCGTCGCCGTCCGCGCGAAGACCCGCCCGACACCCCCTGACCGTCTCGCGCGCCGCACAGGTCTAGCCTCGCCCTTGTGGACAGCTCCCTTGAAAGCACAGCACGCCCCGAGGCGGACGGAAGCGCTCCGCCCCGCGTACGGCCGCGCGTCGGTCACATCCAGTTCCTGAACTGCCTCCCTCTTTACTGGGGCCTCGGCAGAACCGGAGCACTCTTCGATCTTGAGCTGACGAAGGACACCCCGGAGAAGCTCAGCGAACAGCTGGTGCGCGGAGATCTCGATATCGGTCCCGTCACCGTGGTCGAATTCCTCCGCAATGCCGACGACCTCGTCGCATTCCCCGATCTCGCGGTCGGCTGCGACGGCCCCGTCATGTCCTGCCTGATCGTTTCGCAGGTGCCGCTCGACCAGCTCGACGGGGCGCGGGTCGCGCTCGGCTCGACCTCCCGCACCGCCGTACGGCTCGCGCAGCTCCTGCTCGCCGAGCAGTACAAGGTCACGCCCGAGTACTACACGTGTCCGCCCGATCTCGGCGTGATGATGCAGGAGGCGGACGCGGCCGTCCTGATCGGCGACGCGGCGCTGCGCGCCTCGCTGCACGACGCGCCCCGCCTCGGGCTCCAGGTCCATGACCTCGGGCAGATGTGGAAGGAGTGGACGGGGCTCCCGTTCGTCTTCGCGGTGTGGGCGGCGCGCAAGGACTATCTGGCGCGTGAGCCGGAGACCGTACGTCTGGTGCACCAGGCCTTCCTCGCCTCCCGTGACGTGTCGCTGGAGGAGGTCGCGAAGGTCTCGGAGCAGGCGGCCCGCTGGGAGAGCTTCGACGCGGAGCTGCTGGAGCGCTACTTCACCACGCTCGACTTCCGGTTCGGGCCCGACCAGCTCGCGGGCGTACGGGAGTTCGCCCGCCGCACCGGACCCACGACCGGCTATCCGGCCGACCCCCGCGTCGAGTTGCTCCCCTCCTGAGAAGGTAGGAGCGACACACGGGGGACGGGGAACGGGGAGGGGACGGGTATGCAGCCGCTCGACGCGGACGGGCCGCGCGCCATCGGCCCGTACCGGCTGCTGGGCAGACTCGGTTCCGGCGGTATGGGCCGGGTCTATCTGGCCAGGTCGGAGGGTGGCCGCACGGTCGCCGTGAAGGTCATCCATCCGCATCTCGCGCTGGACGAGGAATTCCGGGCCCGTTTCCGCCGCGAGGTGGCGGCGGCCCGCCGGGTCGGCGGCGCCTGGACGGCGCCGGTGCTCGACGCCGACCCGGAGGCGGCCACGCCCTGGGTCGCCACCCGCTATGTGGCGGGCCCCTCGCTGACCCAGGCGGTCGCCTCGTACGGGCCCCTGCCCGAGCAGACCGTACGGGCGCTGGGAGCCGGGCTCGCCGAGGCGCTGGGCGCGGTCCATGAACTGGGCCTCGTCCACCGCGACGTCAAACCCTCCAACGTCCTGCTGGCCCTCGAAGGACCCCGGCTGATCGACTTCGGTATCGCGCGCGCCACGGACGGCACCGCCTCGCTGACCTCCACGGGCGTCTCCGTCGGCTCGCCCGGCTACATGGCGCCCGAGCAGATCCTCGGCAAGGGCGTCACGGGCGCGGCCGACATCTTCTCGCTGGGCGCGGTGCTCGCGTACGCCACCGCCGGAGTGAGCCCCTTCTCCGGCGACTCGTCGGCCGCGCTGCTCTACAAGGTCGTCCACGAGGAGCCCGAACTGGGCGCGCTGGACGGCGACATGAAGGAACTGGTCGCCCACTGTCTGGCCAAGGACCCGGCCGCGCGCCCCACGCCGGCCGACATCGCCGAGCGGCTCGCACCCGGCGGGGCCGCCCCGCTGGTGGACACCGGCTGGCTGCCGGAGACGCTGGTACGGGAGGCCGGCCGGGCCGCCGTGGAGCTGCTGGACCTGGAGCCGGCGGGGCCCGTACGGAGCGCTCCGGGGTCGTCGGTGCACTGGCCCACGCCCCCGCCGCCCGACACACCCCCGCCCGGTGAGTTCGGGCCCCCGACACAGCCGGACGCGCTCGCGCACCCGGGCGGCCTGCCCGGACCGCGTACCGGCGACGGCCGCCCCCAGGACGCCCGGGACGCCCGGCCCGCGCACGCCCAGGACACCCACGGCCCGCACGGTCCACACGACCCGCACGACCCGCGGATGTCCCTCTCCGTCACCGCCGGCCGGGCCGGGAACCGGCGCCGCAGGATCAGCTGCACCGTCGCCCTCGCCGTGGCGGGAGCGCTGGCCGTCGTCACGCTCGGTGGCACCCTGCTCCTCGACCAGTTCTCGAACGACTCCTCCGGCGATTCCTCCAACGACGCCTCCGACAAGGCCAAGCCGTCGGGCGGCGGCCCGAGCGCGTCGGCGACCCGCGACGGCGCCACGCACGACGGGGCCACGGGCGCGGTCTCCGCCGTGCCCAAGGAGTTCGTCGGCACCTGGAAGGGCCCGACCACCGAGCGCAGCGGGCTGCCGCACGGCGACTACACGGTGGAGATCACCGCGGGCGGCAAGGGCGACAAGGTGCTCCGCTCCACCAGCTTTCTCTCGCTCCTCGGTGTGGAGGCCGAGTGCTACGGCGTGGGCACGCTGGTGTCCGCCACCCCGAAGGAGATCCGGATCGAGGAGTCGACCGATCCCGACCGGCCCGGCAGGGCGGGGATGTGCACGACCACTGAGGCCGCGGCGCTCACGTTCACGCTCACCGACAAGGGCGATCTGCGATTCGTCTCGAAGGAGGAGGCGGCGGGCAACCCGACCGGCACGCTGACGAAGCAGTAGCCCGCCCCGGCGGTTGCCCGCCCCGGCGGCAGCCCGGCGAAGCGGCGGTCCGCGGAGGCGCAGCCGGTCGGCCCGTACCCCTGGCGTACGCTGGATCGGTCCGTAGATCCCCTGATACACCGCCGAAAGGTGACGCCCCGGTGACCGAGAAGGCCGACCAGCAGTCTGTCCTCGACCGCGCTGCCGAGGGTGGCCGGATCACCCCCGAAGAGGCGCTCGACCTCTACCGATCGGCCCCCCTGCACGCGCTCGGCTCCGCCGCCGACCGTGTGCGCCGCCGCCGCTACGCCGGCACGGAGCACATCGCGACGTACATCATCGAGCGGAACATCAACTACACGAACGTCTGCGTGACGGCGTGCAAGTTCTGCGCCTTCTACGCGGCCCCCAAGGACACCGACAAGGGCTGGACCCGCGATCTCGACGACATCCTGCGCCGCTGCGCGGAGACCGTCGAACTCGGCGGCACCCAGATCATGTTCCAGGGCGGCCACCACCCCGACTACGGCGTGGAGTACTACGAGAAGCACTTCGGTGCCATCAAGGCCGCGTTCCCGCAGCTGGTCATCCACTCCCTCGGCGCGTCCGAGGTCGAGCACATGGCCCGGATCTCCGACGTCACCGTGGAGGAGGCGATCCGCCGGATCCACGCGGCGGGCCTCGACTCCTTCGCGGGCGCCGGCGCCGAACTGCTGCCGGCCCGCCCGCGTACGGCGATCGCGCCGCTCAAGGAGTCCGGCGAGCGCTGGCTGGAGATCATGGAGACCGCGCACGGACTCGGCGTCGAGTCGACGTCCACGATGCTCATGGGCACCGGCGAGACGAACGCGGAGCGGATCGAGCATCTGCGGATGATCCGCGACGTACAGGACCGGACGGGCGGCTTCCGGGCGTTCATCCCGTACACCTACCAGCCGGAGAACAACAAGCTGAAGGGACAGACGCAGGCCACGCTCTTCGAGTATCTGCGGCTGATCGCCATCGCCCGGCTCTTCCTCGACAACGTCGCCCATATCCAGGGCTCCTGGCTGACCACGGGCAAGGAGGTCGGCCAACTCTCCCTGCACTACGGCGCGGACGACCTCGGCTCGATCATGCTGGAGGAGAACGTCGTCTCGTCGGCCGGCGCCAGGCACCGCTCGAACCGGCTGGAGATCATCGACCTGATCCGCAAGTCGGGGCGGGTGCCGGCGCAGCGCACCACGACGTACGAGCACATCGTCGTGCACGACGACCCGGCGGACGACCCGGTCGACGAGCGCGTCGTCTCGCACATCTCCTCGACGGCGATCGCGGGCGGTACGGCCCACCCGGAACTCAAGCTGCTCGACGCCAACTGACCGCGTGGCACTGACGGTTCACCGGGCCGACCTGCTGCTGCCCGGCGCCGGACACGCGCCCGTGCCGGGCGGCGCCGTCCTGGTCGACGGCCGGACCATCCAGGCCGTCGGCCCGTACGGGGAACTGGCGGCGGCCCACCCGGCCGCCCGGGTCCGGCGCTGGCCGGGCGTCCTCACCCCGGGGCTCCGCAATCCGTACGGCCCCGAACTGCTGGAGCGGGCCTACCACCCCGACCCGCGCGAGGCCGACGAGCTGGGCACCGAACCGCTCACCGGCACCGCGCTCGCCGCGCTGGAGATGACCGAGTCCCGCTGGGGCGCGAGCGCGCGGCGCGGGGTACGGGCGATGCTGGCGCACGGGACCGTCGCGGTCGTGGGGAGGCTGTGGCGGGAGACGGTGGCGGACGCGGTCGCGCGCTCGGGCCTCGCCGTCGAGCAGCGCCTCACCGAACCACCGGGCCCGCCGACGCCGGACCCCCTCGCACAGGACCGGCCGGTCGAGGAGGCTTTCGTGCTGCCGCCGTTGGACTCCCCGGGCCGCCGGGCGGACTTCGCGGTGTTCGACGTGACGGTCCCGGCGGACGACGACCCGTACACCGCGCTCGCGCGGGCCGGCGCGGTCAGCTGCGTGGCCACGATCCTGGACGGCCGGCTGGTCCACCGACGCGCGTGAGGTCTCGCCGGAGGCGTGCTGCTTCAATGGAGCGGTGACCCGAGCTTCCCTGGACAAGCAGCCGCACGAAGTCGCCTCGATGTTCGACGACGTGGCGGCGAACTACGACCTCACCAACGACGTGCTCTCCCTCGGCCAGGCGCGGCTCTGGCGCAAGGAGGTCGCCAGGGCGGTGAACGCCCGCCCCGCGCAGAAGATCCTCGACCTCGCCGCGGGCACCGCCACCTCCTCCATGCCCTTCGCCGCCACCGGCGCGTACGTCGTGCCGTGCGACTTCTCGCTCGGCATGCTCCGCGAGGGCAAGAAGCGCCACCCCTGGCTGCCGCTGACCGCGGGCGACGCGACGAGGCTGCCCTTCCGGGACGACGTCTTCGACAGCGTCACGATCTCCTTCGGCCTGCGCAACGTCCAGGACACCGACAGCGCGCTGCGCGAGCTGTTCCGGGTGACCAAGCCCGGCGGGCAGGTCGTGATCTGTGAGTTCTCACAGCCGACCTGGGGGCCGTTCCGGACCGTCTACACGGAGTATCTGATGCGCGCGCTGCCGCCGGTGGCGCGCGGAGTGTCCTCCAACCCGGACGCGTACGTGTATCTCGCCGAGTCCATCCGCGCCTGGCCCGACCAGCCGGGCCTCGCCGCCCTGCTCCAGAAGGCGGGCTGGTCGAAGGTCGCGTGGCGGAATCTGACCGGCGGGGTCGTGGCGTTGCACCGAGGCATCAAGCCCGGTCAGGACCAAGGCATCAAGCCGGGGCAGGAGCGAGGCATCAAGCCCGGTCAAGTCTGAGCCGGAAGCGGTACGCCTTCCGTCTGCCCACCGGCGTCACGAACGTCTCCTCCAGGTCCATCCCGAGGCGCCGGGCCACGGCGACCGAGCGCTCGTTGCGGGCGTCGACCATGGCCACGACGGTGGGCACACCCGCCGCCCGTACCCGCTCCAGCGTCGCGTGCGCGGCGGCCGTCACGTACCCCTTGCCCCAGTACGCGCGGCCGAGGCGCCAGCCGATCTCGATCTCGCCGACCGGGCCGAACGACGTGTGCGGCCACGGCTGCGCGCCGGTGAAGCCGATGACCTCGTCGTTGTCGTCGAGCATCGTCCAGAGGCAGAAGCCGAGTTCGGCGGCGTGCGCGCGCTGGCGGGCGGTGAACTCCTCGTACTCGGCGAGTGGCGCGGGGCCGCCGTGGAACTCCATGACGTCCGGATCGTCGAAGACCCGGTGCCACACGCGCGCGTCCTCCTCCGTGGGCACACGGAGCCGTACGACGGGGACCGGTCGGGTGATGTCGTTCACGTGGGTGGCCCTTCAACTCGTCGATCAATACGCACCCATAGACTGCACCTGTCCAGTGCCGAACATGTCCACAGCCGCGACGGTGGCCGTCGGTACGCCATGATGGGACCCGCCAGCCGAGTCCCACGAGTCTTCGGGAGATCCCGCTGTGACCGAGCCCCTCTCCGAACACACCGCAGATGTGATCGTCGTCGGGGCGGGCCCGGCCGGCTCCACGACGGCGTACCACCTGGCCAAGTCGGGTCTGGACGTCCTGCTGCTGGAGAAGACCGCGTTCCCGCGCGAGAAGGTGTGCGGCGACGGTCTGACCCCGCGCGCCACCAAGCAGCTGGTGGGGATGGGCATCGACATCTCCGAGGAGGCCGGCTGGCTCCGTAACAAGGGCCTGCGGATCATCGGCGGCGGTGTACGGCTCCAGCTCGACTGGCCCGACCTGGCCAGCTACCCGGACTACGGACTCGTCCGCAAGCGCGACGACTTCGACGAGCAACTGGCCCGCCAGGCGCAGAAGGCCGGCGCACGGCTGCACGAGCGCTGCAACGTCGGTGCGCCGATCATCGACCCGCGCACCGGCCGTATCACCGGCGTCAACGCCAAGATGGGCGAGGAGAAGACGCCCGTCACCTTCCACGCGCCGCTCGTGGTCGCCGCCGACGGCAACTCCACGCGGCTGTCGCTCGCGATGGGTCTGCACCGGCGCGAGGACCGGCCGATGGGCGTCGCCGTCCGTACGTACTTCACCTCGCCCCGGCACGACGACGACTATCTGGAGTCCTGGCTGGAGCTGTGGGACCGGCGAGGTCCGCAGGACCGGCTGCTGCCCGGCTACGGCTGGATCTTCGGCATGGGCGACGGCACCTCCAACGTGGGCCTGGGCATCCTCAATTCGTCGTCCGCCTTCAAGGAGCTGGACTGGCGCGAGGTGCTGAAGGCGTGGTGCGCCTCGATGCCGGCGGACTGGGGCTACACCCCCGACAACATGACGATGCCGATCCGCGGCGCCGCGCTGCCGATGGCGTTCAACCGGCAGCCCCACTACACCAAGGGCCTGCTGCTGGTCGGTGACGCGGGCGGGCTGGTCAACCCGTTCAACGGCGAGGGCATCGCGTACGCCATGGAGTCCGGCCAGATCGCGGCGGACGTCATCGTGCAGGCCCAGTCCCGGCAGACGCCCGGACAGCGCGAGATGGCCCTCCAGCGCTATCCGCAGGTCCTCAAGGACACCTACGGCGGCTACTACACGCTGGGCCGCGCCTTCGTGAAGCTGATCGGCAACCCGAAGGTCATGAAGATCGCGACGCAGCGGGGGCTGACGCACCCGCTGCTGATGAAGTTCACGCTGAAGATGCTGGCGAATCTGACGGACCCGACGGGCGGCGACGCGATGGACCGGGTCATCAACGGTCTGAGCAAGGTCGCGCCCAAGTCGTAGGGGCGGGCCGAAGTCGCTGGACGGTGCGGGGCGGTGGGCCGGGTTATCCCTCGGCCCACTTCCGCAGGGCGGCGGCGTCCGCGAACCTGCCGACGTTCGTGTCGAGCGGCGTGTCCGTGTACTGGTGGAACTTCCACGCGGCCTTGATCCGGGGTTTGCCCGCCGTCACGTAGTCCGCGATCCACAGGGCGTCGCCCGCCTCGCTCGTGGTGTCGCGGTTGAGCCAGAAGTCCCGGTTGCAGTACAGCCCGACGCGGTGGTCCGCGCCCCGCAGCCGCTTCAGCTCCGCCAGGAACGAGTCCTTCGAGGCGCAACTGACGTCCGCGTCCTCCCAGTCGACGAACAGCGGGTCACCGGCCCGTGAGACGGCCTTGTCCGCGAAGTACTCCGCCTGCGCCTTCATGCTGCCGGGCCGCAGGAAGTGGTAGAAGCCGACGACGAGCCCGGCCTCCCGCGCGTGTGCGGCCTGGTCGTTCATACGGGGGTTGATGTACGAGGTGCCCTCGGTGGCTTTGACGATGGCGAAGTGCAGGCCCTGCGTGGAGAACGACGAGCTCTGGTACGACGAAACGTCGACGCCGTTGACGGTCATCGGTGGTGCCTCCAGCGTGATGCGTGTGTGGGGGGAGAGATTCCCTGTCCCTCCGATGCCCCCTGTGACAGCGCCGCACTCTCGAACAGGCGCGTCCGGAGGGTCTGGTGGGAGTGCTCCGGCGCGCGTCACGACCACGCGGCACGACCGAGCGGCACGACCAAAGGGCCGCCGCTCCCCGGGGCGGGGGAGTGGCGGCCCTTCGGTCCTGCGGTCGTGACAGTCCTGCGGTCGTGATGGCCGTGCGGTCGTGCCGGTCGGTCAGAGGAGCCGGACGGCGCCGCTCGGCGGGTCCCAGTCCAGCGTCTTCTCGACGACGCCCGTACCGGAGTTCTGCGCGCCGATGAACTTGCCGCCGCCGGAGTAGATCCCCACGTGGTACGCGCTGCCCGCGCCGCCCCAGTAGAGGATGTCGCCGGGCTGGAGGTTGTCCAGGGAGACCTGGGTGCCGGCCGTCGACTGCGGCTGCGAGGTACGCGGCAGGTCGATACCGGCCTGGCGGTACGCGGCCTGGACGAGGCTGGAGCAGTCCCACGAGTTCGGCCCGGTGGAGCCGAGGACGTACGCGTCGCCGACCTGGGCACGCGCGAAGGCCAGGACGGCGGCGGCCGAACCGGTGGCCTGCGTGGTGCCGTACGAGGCGGGGGCGGAGGAGCCGGACGAGGCGGAGAGCGTCGTGCGCTCCTCGGAGCGCGAGGCGCGCTCCTCGGCGGCCTCGGCGCGAGCGGCGGCGGCTGCCTTCTCCTTGGCCTCCGCCTTGCGCTGGGCCTCGGCCTTGGCCTTCTTGGCGACCTTCGCGGCGTGGGTCGCCGCGGCGTCCTCCTGGGCACGCAGTTCGAGGTCGACCGCGACCTGCTGGGTGGCGTCGGCGGACTGCGCGACGCTGCCGGCGAGACCCGCGGTCAGCGTGGGCATCTCGATGGTCTCGGTGACCGGCTCGGCGTTGGCCGGAGCGGCGGCACCGGCCAGCGCGATGGTGCTGAGGACGCCACCGGCAACTCCGGACCGTATGGCGGTTTTCGACGCGCCTCGGCGGGGCTTCCGGTGGCTGGGTATGTGAGCGGTGTGGGACATGAGGACAATCGCTATCAGGGCTTTCGGGTTCCCTTCAAGCAAAGTGTGTTGCGCCACAGTTACGTTCGGAACGTCCCAATCCGCTTACCGGTGGCCTTTATTGACGCCGTAACGGGCATAACGGTCACTCGTGATCATGGCTGTGATCATAGGCTTTCGGTGAATCGCCCGAATTGCCCTGCACCTACCATCCGTTCGCTCTGTTGGCCAAGCCCCACTTTTAGGACGGTTGAGTGGAGTGGCGCAGGTCACTGAATGGTGAACGCGGGACTCCCGGACGCTCGTGAACGCGTGCACGTGATCCGTGTTCGTCCGTTCCCGTCCGCGTCTGCCCGACCTCGTTCCCCGCACTCCGTCCCGGCGCGCGCTCCGGGCGGTCGATTCGCCGGTCGATTCGGCGGTTGCTCCGGCGCGCGTTCACGCCCCCGTCCATCCCCGTCCACCTCCGTCCCGTGACCTCCCCCGGGCGGGTGGCGCGCGCGCCTATCACTCGCGCGCGTCCATCTCCAATTTGCCGCTCTCCGCATTGTCTTGATAGGGCCGCACGCCTCCGACCAGCGGTGACTCTCCGCATTGTTACCTCAAGTGACCGACCGGACGCTGCCCGTTCGAAGATCCGACGGACCTCCGACGTGTGATCGATCGTCAGGTGGTGGAGATCACAAACTCGTTGTCGCACCCCGTGTCGCACGTCACAGACGGGGAGGCATAGGATGCGGGGCAGTCCGGCTTGTGAACTGCCTCACATACGCGTGATCTTCGCGGGGGTGGCGAGACAGAAGCTCGGTTGAGGACCAACGGTCAGGGACGACTGGAAGGAGCGAGGAGCGTGAATGCCTACGCGCCAATCCTCGTGCTCGGCGCTCTCGGTGCCGCGTTTGCGATCTTCTCCGTGGTGGCGGCCACGCTTATCGGCCCGAAAAGGTACAACCGGGCAAAACTCGAAGCGTACGAGTGCGGCATCGAGCCCACTCCCACGCCGGCCGGAGGTGGCCGCTTTCCCATCAAGTACTACCTGACGGCGATGCTCTTCATCATTTTCGACATCGAGGTCGTCTTCCTTTACCCCTGGGCCGTCACCTTCGACGCGCTGGGGCTTTTCGGGCTCGTGGAGATGTTGCTCTTCGTGCTCACCGTCTTCGTCGCCTACGCGTATGTGTGGCGGCGCGGCGGTCTGGAATGGGACTAAAGGCGCGGAGGGGCAACCAATGGGACTCGAAGAGAAGCTGCCGAGCGGTTTTCTGCTGACCACCGTCGAGCAGGCCGCGGGCTGGGTACGCAAGTCGTCCGTCTTCCCGGCGACCTTCGGCCTCGCCTGCTGCGCCATCGAGATGATGACGACGGGCGCCGGCCGGTACGACCTGGCCCGGTTCGGCATGGAGGTCTTCCGCGGCTCGCCGCGCCAGGCCGACCTGATGATCGTGGCAGGACGGGTGAGCCAGAAGATGGCGCCCGTCCTGAGGCAGGTCTACGACCAGATGCCGAATCCCAAGTGGGTCATCTCCATGGGGGTTTGCGCGTCGTCCGGCGGGATGTTCAACAACTACGCGATCGTCCAGGGCGTCGACCACGTCGTCCCTGTCGACATCTACCTGCCGGGCTGCCCACCGCGGCCGGAAATGCTGATGGACGCCATCCTCAAGCTCCACGAGAAGATCCAGACCTCCAAGCTCGGGGTCAACGCGGAGGAGGCCGCCCGCGAGGCGGAGGAGGCGGCGCTCAAGGCGCTCCCGACGATCGAGATGAAGGGGCTGCTGCGGTGAGCGACGAGCAGCGATCCGGAAGTTCCCCGGACAACGACCAGCCGACCGACGCCCGGCCGGCCGACGAGGCGGGCAGCAGTGTGCCGTCCGCGCGCGGCCAGGCCGCCGAGGTCATCGGCGTACGCAAGGGCATGTTCGGCACCGACAGCGGCGGCGGTGACACCAGCGGCTACGGCGGTCTCGTCAGGACCGTGAGCCTGCCGGGCGCCGCCAGCCGCCCGTACGGCGGCCGGGACGGTGTCTTCGACGAGATCGCCGACGAACTCGAAGGCGCGCTGGAGGAGCAGGGACTGCTCCCCGCCAACGCCATCGAGAAGACCGTCGTCGACCGTGGCGAGATCACCTTCCACATCGCCCGCGAACATCTGGTCCAGGTGGCCAGGACCCTGCGCGACGACCCGGCGCTCCGCTTCGAGCTGTGCACGGGTGTGTCCGGCGTCCACTTCCTGGGCGACAAGGGCCGCGAGCTGCACGCCGTCTACCACCTGCGCTCACTGACGCACGGCCGGCTGATCCGTCTCGAGGTGTCCGCACCGGACGCCGACCCGCATGTGCCGTCCCTGGTCGAGGTCTATCCGACCAACGACTGGCACGAGCGCGAGACGTACGACTTCTTCGGCCTGATCTTCGACGGCCACCCCGCCCTCACCCGGATCATGATGCCGGACGACTGGCAGGGCTTCCCGCAGCGCAAGGACTACCCCCTCGGCGGCATCGCCGTCGAGTACAAGGGCGCCCAGATCCCGTCTCCGGACCAGCGGAGGTCGTACTCATGACCACCCCCCATGCCACTCCCCGTGCCACCACCGAGGGCACCGTCTACACCGTCACCGGCGGTGACTGGGACGAGGTCGTCGAGACCGCGGCCAAGTCGGACGACGAGCGCATCATCGTCAACATGGGTCCCCAGCACCCGTCGACGCACGGTGTGCTCCGGCTGATCCTGGAGATCGAGGGCGAGACCGTCACCGAGGCCCGCTGCGGCATCGGCTATCTGCACACCGGTATCGAGAAGAACCTCGAATTCCGCAACTGGACGCAGGGCACCACCTTCGTCACGCGCATGGACTATCTGACGTCCTTCTTCAACGAGGCGGCGTACTGCCGCGCCGTGGAGACGCTGCTGGGTATCGAGGACGACATCCCGGACCGGGCGAACATCATCCGCGTCCTGCTGATGGAGCTGAACCGGCTCTCCTCGCACCTGGTCTGCATCGCCACCGGCGGTATGGAACTCGGCGCGACCACGATCATGATCTACGGTTTCCGCGATCGTGAACTGATTCTCGATGCCTACGAGTTGATCACCGGACTGCGCATGAACCACGCGTACATCCGGCCCGGCGGCCTCGCCCAGGACCTTCCCCCGGGCGCCGTCGACCATCTGCGCGAGCTGCTGAAGACCCTGCGCAAGAACCTGCCGGAGTACGACAAGCTCGCCACCGGCAACCCGATCTTCAAGGCCCGTATGCAGGACGTCGGCTATCTCGACCTGGCCGGCTGCATGGCGCTCGGCGCCACCGGACCGATCCTGCGCTCGGCCGGACTGCCGCACGACCTGCGCAAGACCGACCCGTACTGCGGCTACGAGACGTACGACTTCGACATCCCGACCGCCGAGACCTGCGACGCCTACGGGCGCTTCCTCATCCGGCTGGAGGAGATGCGCCAGTCGCTGCGGATCGTCGAGCAGTGCCTGGACCGGCTGGAGCCGGGCCCGGTCATGGTCGGCGACAAGAAGATCGCCTGGCCCGCGCAGCTCGCGCTCGGCCCGGACGGACTCGGCAACTCGCTCGACCACATCAAGAACATCATGGGCACGTCCATGGAGGCTCTGATCCATCACTTCAAGCTGGTGACGGAGGGCTTCCGGGTCCCGCCGGGGCAGGCGTACGCCGCCGTCGAGTCGCCCAAGGGCGAACTCGGCGTGCACGTCGTCTCCGACGGGGGCACGCGTCCCTACCGGGTCCACTTCCGCGACCCGTCGTTCACCAATCTCCAGTCCATGGCGGCCATGTGTGAGGGCGGCCAGGTCGCCGACGTCATCGTCGCCGTCGCGTCCATCGACCCCGTGATGGGAGGCGTCGACCGGTGACCACCACACCGAATTCCGAGGTCAGCCTCGGAATGCCCCAACTCCCCGCCCCCGACTACCCGGCCGATGTACGCGCCCGGCTGGAGACGGACGCGAAGGAGGTGATCGCCCGCTACCCCGACAGCCGCTCGGCCCTGCTGCCGCTGCTGCACCTCACCCAGTCCGAGGACGGGTACGTCACCCGTACCGGCGTCCGGTTCTGCGCCGAGATGCTGGGGCTGACCACGGCCGAGGTGACCGCGGTCTCCACCTTCTACTCGATGTACCGGCGCAAGCCCTCCGGCGACTACCAGGTCGGCGTCTGCACCAACACGCTGTGCGCGGTGATGGGCGGCGACGCCATCTTCGACGGGCTCAAGGAGCACCTGGGCGTCGGCAACAACGAGACCACCGAGGACGGCAAGGTCACGCTGGAGCACATCGAGTGCAACGCGGCCTGCGACTTCGCGCCGGTGGTGATGGTCAACTGGGAGTTCTTCGACAACCAGACCGTCGAGTCGGCGAAGCAGCTCGTGGACGACCTGCGGGCCGGCGAGCAGGTCGCACCGACGCGCGGCGCGCCCCTGTGCACGTACAAGGAGACCGCGCGGATCCTGGCCGGCTTCCCCGACGAGCGCCCCGGCGCCGTCGACGCCACCGGCGGCGCGGGCCCGGCCTCGCTGATCGGCCTCCAGCTCGCCAAGGGCGAGGCCGTACCGGCCCGTACGCCGCGCCCGCGCGGCGACGCGGCCCCGCGGGACACCCCGCCGCAGCCCGGCTCCGAGCACCTCAGCTCCCATGACGCGCCGCAGCAGACCGCGCCGTCCGACCCCGCGAACCCCACGGGCCCGGTAGACGGGGAGGGGAAGTGATGACCACAGCACCCGAGATGAGCGACACCGGCCCGGAGAAGCTCCTGACCCCGGTCCTGTCCGCGTTCTGGGACCAGCCCGACGCGTGGACGCTGGACACCTACCGGCGGCACGAGGGGTACGAGGGCCTGCGCAAGGCGCTCGCCATGACGCCCGACGACCTCATCGCGTACGTGAAGGACTCCGGTCTGCGCGGCAGGGGCGGCGCGGGCTTCCCCACCGGGATGAAGTGGCAGTTCATTCCGCAGGGCGACGGCAAACCGCACTATCTCGTCGTCAACGCCGACGAGTCGGAGCCCGGCACCTGCAAGGACATCCCCCTTCTCTTCGCCAACCCGCACTCCCTCATCGAGGGAATGATCATCGCCTGCTACGCGATCCGCTCGCAGCACGCCTTCATCTATCTGCGCGGCGAGGTCGTGCCCGTACTGCGCAGGCTGCACGAGGCCGTGCGCGAGGCGTACGAGGCGGGCTACCTCGGCAAGGACATCCTCGGCAGCGGGATCGACCTCGACATCACCGTGCACGCGGGGGCCGGCGCGTACATCTGCGGCGAGGAGACCGCGCTGCTGGACTCGCTGGAGGGGCGGCGCGGACAGCCCCGCCTGCGCCCGCCGTTCCCGGCGGTCGCGGGTCTCTACGCGTGCCCCACTGTGGTGAACAACGTCGAATCCATCGCCTCGGTTCCCGCGATCCTCAACCGCGGCAAGGACTGGTTCAAGTCGATGGGCAGCGAGAAATCCGCGGGCTTCACGCTCTACTCGCTCAGCGGCCATGTCACCAGCCCCGGCCAGTACGAGGCCCCGCTCGGCATCACCCTGCGCCAGCTGCTCGACATGGGCGGCGGCATGCGCAAGGGCCACCGGCTCAAGTTCTGGACGCCGGGCGGCTCCTCGACCCCGATGTTCACCGACGAGCACCTGGACGTGCCGCTCGACTACGAGGGCGTCGGCGCCGCCGGCTCCATGCTCGGCACCAAAGCCCTCCAGTGCTTCGACGAGACGACCTGCGTGGTGCGGGCCGTCACCCGGTGGACCGAGTTCTACGCCCACGAGTCCTGCGGCAAGTGCACCCCCTGCCGCGAAGGCACCTACTGGCTGGTGCAGTTGCTCCGCGACATCGAGGCCGGCAAGGGCGTCCCGTCCGACCTCGACAAGCTCAACGACATCGCCGACAACATCAACGGCAAGTCGTTCTGCGCCCTCGGCGACGGCGCCGCCGCGCCGATCTTCTCCTCGCTCAAGTACTTCCGCGAGGAGTACGAGCAGCACATCACCGGCAAGGGCTGCCCCTTCGACCCGGCGAAGTCCACCCTGTGGGCCGACCAGCACGCGCACCTGGAGGTGAACGCATGACAGTCACCACCTCCGCCCCCACCGGCGGCGGCGAGGCGGCGGTCCCGCCCGAAGATCTCGTCTCGCTGACGATCGACGGCATCGAGATCTCGGTCCCCAAGGGGACCCTGGTGATCCGCGCCGCCGAACTCCTCGGCATCGAGATCCCCCGGTTCTGCGACCACCCGCTCCTCGACCCGGCCGGCGCCTGCCGGCAGTGCATCGTCGAGGTCGAGGGCCAGCGCAAGCCGATGGCCTCCTGCACCATCACCTGCACCGACGGCATGGTCGTCAAGTCGCAGATCACCTCGCCGGTCGCCGAGAAGGCGCAGCGCGGTGTGATGGAGCTGCTGCTGATCAACCACCCGCTGGACTGCCCCGTCTGCGACAAGGGCGGCGAGTGCCCGCTCCAGAACCAGGCGATGAGCACCGGTCAGGCCGACACCCGGTTCGAGGGCCAGAAGCGGACCTTCGAGAAGCCCGTACCGATCTCCACCCAGGTGCTGCTCGACCGTGAGCGGTGCGTGCTCTGCGCGCGCTGCACCCGCTTCTCCAACCAGGTCGCCGGCGACCCGGTGATCGAGTTCCTGGAGCGCGGCGCGCTCCAGCAGGTCGGCATCGGCGTGGGCGACCCCTTCGAGTCGTACTTCTCCGGCAACACCATCCAGATCTGCCCCGTCGGCGCGCTGACCTCGGCGGCGTACCGCTTCCGCTCCCGTCCGTTCGACCTGGTCTCCTCGCCGAGCGTGTGCGAGCACTGCGCAGGCGGCTGCGCCACCCGCACCGACCACCGGCGCGGCAAGGTCATGCGGCGCATGGCCGCCGACGACCCCGAGGTCAACGAGGAGTGGATCTGCGACAAGGGGCGCTTCGGCTTCCGCTACGCGCAGCGCCCGGACCGGCTCACCACGCCTCTCGTACGCGGCGAGGACGGCGAGCTGGCACCGGCGAGCTGGCCGGAGGCACTTGAGGCCGCCGCGAACGGTCTCGCCGCCGCGCGCGGCCGGGCCGCCGTCCTGACCGGCGGCCGGCTCACGGTCGAGGACGCCTACGCGTACGCCAAGTTCACCCGCGTCGCGCTCGACACCAACGACATCGACTTCCGCGCGCGCGTACACAGCGCCGAGGAGGCCGACTTCCTCGCCGCCCACGTCGCCGGACACGGCGTCGACCTGGACGGCACGGGCATCACGAACACGACGCTGGAGAAGGCCCCGGCCGTCCTGCTCGTCGGGTTCGAGTCCGAGGAGGAGGCGCCCGGTGTCTTCCTGAGGATGCGCAAGGCCCACCGCAAGCACGGGCAGCGCAGCTTCTCGATCGCCACGCACGCCACCCCCGGTCTGACGAAGGCGGGCGGCACGCTGCTGCCCGCCGCGCCCGGCACCGAGACCGAGTGGCTCGACGCGCTCGCCTCGCAGACCGGCCTCGAAGGCGCGGGCACCCGCGCCGCCGACGCCCTGCGCGAGAGCGGCGCGGTGATCGTCGTGGGCGAGCGGCTCGCCGCCGTCCCCGGCGGGCTCACCGCCGCCGAAAGGGCCGCCACCGCGACCGGCGCGAAGCTCGTCTGGGTGCCGCGCAGGGCCGGTGAGCGCGGCGCGGTCGAGGCCGGCGCGCTCGCGACGCTGCTGCCCGGCGGCCGTCCCGCCACGGACCCGCGGGCCCGCGAGGAGACCGCCGAGGTCTGGCGGCTGCGTGAACTGCCGCAGCGGCACGGCCGCGACACCGGTCAGATCGTCGAGGCCGCCGCGACCGGCGAACTCGGCGCGCTGGTCGTCGCGGGCGTCGAGGTCGCCGACCTGCCGGACCCGGCACGCGCGCGTGAAGCCCTCGCGGCCGTCGGTTTCCTGGTCTCGCTGGAGCTGCGGCCCAGCGAGGTCACCGACCACGCCGACGTCGTCTTCCCGGTCGCCGCCGTCGCCGAGAAGGCCGGCACCTTCCTCAACTGGGAAGGCAGGGCGCGGATGTTCGAGGCGGCGCTCAAGCCGGAGCAGATGACGCGCCGGCTGGCCACGGACGACGCGCGAGTGCTGCACATGCTCGCCGACGCCATGGACATCCCCTTCGCGCTGCCCGACCTGAAGTCCGTACGCCGCGAACTGGACCGGCTGTCCAACTGGACCGGTGCGCACGCCGAACCGCCCGTCGAGTCCTCCCGTCCGCTGCCCCGTCCGGGCGCGGGCGAGGCGGTGCTCGCCGGTCACCGGCTGCTGCTCGACCAGGGTCGGCTCCAGGACGGCGACGAGGCCCTGGCGGGCACCCGCCACGCGGCCGTCGCCCGGCTCTCCGCCGCCACGGCGGCCGAGACGGGCGTCAAGGACGGCGACGTCCTGGCCGTCACCGGCCCCGCCGGCACGGTCGAACTGCCGCTCAGCGTCACCGAGATGCCCGACAAGGTCGTCTGGCTGCCGCTGAACTCGACCGGTGGCGGTGTCCTGTCCGACACCGGCTCCCGGCCGGGCACGCTCGTCCGGATCGGCCCCGCCGAGGGGCGGGCCCCGGCGGACGCGCGGCCGTCCGGCGCCCCGGAGTCCGACGCACCGGAGGTGCGCGCATGACCGCCCTCGACCGACTCGGCGCCCCCGCGCAGAGCGTCCTCGCCGCCGAGGACCTCTCGATGTTCGGCACCGACCCGTGGTGGCTGGTGGCCCTCAAGGCCGTCTTCTGCTTCGCGTTCCTGATGGTGACCGTGCTGGTCGCCATCGTCTGGGAGCGCAAGGTCGTCGCCTGGATGCAGCTGCGTATCGGCCCCAACCGGCACGGCCCCTGGGGCATGCTCCAGTCGCTCGCCGACGGCATCAAGCTGATGCTGAAGGAAGACGTCGTCGTCAAGCGGGCCGACAAGGTCGTCTACGTCCTGGCGCCGGTCATCGCGGCGGTGCCCGCCTTCATGGCGATCGCCGTGATCCCGTTCGGCCCCGCGGGCAACGAGGTCTCGATCTTCGGCCACCGTACGACGATGCAGCTGACCGACCTGCCGATCGCGATGCTCTACATCCTCGCGGTCGCCTCGGTCGGCATCTACGGCATCGTCCTCGCCGGCTGGTCGTCCGGATCGACGTATCCGCTGCTCGGCGGCCTGCGCTCGTGCGCGCAGATGATCTCGTACGAGATCGCCATGGGCGCCGCGTTCGCCTCGGTGTTCCTCTACTCCGGGACGATGTCGACGTCGGCGATCGTCGAGGCGCAGGCCGACCGGTGGTACATCATCCTGCTGCCGGTCTCCTTCATCATCTACATCGTCACGATGGTCGGCGAGACCAACCGCGCGCCGTTCGACATGCCCGAGTCCGAGGGCGACCTGGTCGGCGGCTTCAACACCGAGTACTCGTCGATCAAGTTCGCGCTGTTCATGCTGGCCGAGTACGTCAACATGGTCACCGTCTCCGCCGTCTCCGCCACGCTCTTCCTGGGCGGCTGGCGGGCCCCGTACCCGATCTCCTCGTTCTGGGAGGGTGCGAACCACGGCTGGTGGCCGATGCTCTGGTTCATCATCAAGGTCCAGCTGCTGCTGTTCTTCTTCATCTGGCTGCGCGGCACGCTGCCGCGCGTGCGCTACGACCAGTTGATGAAGCTCGGCTGGAAGGTGCTGATCCCGGTCTCGGTCGTCTGGCTGATGCTGGTGGCGACCGTGCGCGCCCTGCGCAACGAGAACTACGACTTCCAGGACATCGTCCTGTACGTCGCCGGGGCCGTCATCGCGATCCTGCTGCTCTCCTTCGTCGCCGACATCTTCCGGGACAAGAAGGAGAAGGCCGCAGCCGCGGCCGAACCACCACCGCCGCCGTTCGACCCGATGGCCGGTGGATTCCCGGTGCCTCCGCTGCCGGGGCAGACCCTGCCGCCCGTGCCGCGCCGACGCTCACGCGGTGAGCGCGAACTGGTTGTCAGTGGCGGAGTCAATACTGAGAGTGACGCGAGTGACGGAAAGGAGGCTGACGGTGCCTGACAACGCTTCCAAAGGTTCGACGGGGGACGACCCCGGCGCGCGCCGGCTGAATCCGGTCGCCGGCTTCGGCGTGACCTTCAAGGCCATGTTCAAGAAGCGGCTGACCGAGCAGTATCCGGAGACGGAGAAGGTGACGGCGCCGCGCTTCCACGGCCGCCATCAGCTGAACCGCCATCCGGACGGCCTGGAGAAGTGCATCGGCTGCGAGCTGTGCGCCTGGGCCTGCCCGGCGGACGCGATCTATGTCGAGGGCGCGGACAACACCGAGGAGGAGCGCTACTCCCCGGGCGAGCGTTACGGCCGCGTCTACCAGATCAACTACGCCCGCTGCATCCTGTGCGGCCTGTGCATCGAGGCGTGCCCCACGCGGGCGCTCACGATGACCAACGAGTTCGAGCTGGCGGACAGTTCGCGCGAGAGCCTCATCTACACCAAGGAGCAGCTCCTCGCCGGTCTGACCGAGGGCATGGTCGAGTCCCCGCACTCGATCTTCCCCGGCACGGACGAACAGGACTACTACCGGGGCCTGGTGACCGAGGCCGCCCCCGGCACGGTCAGGCAGGTCGCGTACACCAAGGGCGAGGTTCCGCAGGAGAGCGCCTCCACCTTCGGCGAGGACGAACCGGCGTCGAAGAAGGTGATCGGCGGATGAACACGCTCGCCGCTTCCCTCACCTCGACCGGCGAGGCCGTCCAGTTCTGGATTCTCGGCACCGTCGCCGTGATCGGCGCGCTCTGCACGATCCTGATGAGGCGGGCCGTGCACAGCGCGCTCTGTCTCGCCGGGACCATGATCATCCTGGCGGTCTTCTACCTGGCCAACGGGGCGTACTTCCTGGGCATCGTGCAGATCGTCGTCTACACCGGCGCGATCATGATGCTGTTCCTCTTCGTGGTCATGCTCGTCGGCGTCACCGCCGCCGACTCGCTCACCGAGACGATCAAGGGCCAGCGCTGGTGGGCCGCCGCCTGCGGCCTCGGCTTCGGCATCCTGCTGATCGCCGGTATCGGCAACGCGTCGCTGACGACCTTCACCGGACTCGGCGTCGCCAACGCCGGTGGCAACGTCGAGGGCCTCGCCGCTCTGATCTTCACCAAGTACGTGTTCGCCTTCGAGATCACCGGCGCCCTGCTGATCACGGCCTCCGTCGGCGCGATGGTGCTCACGCACCGCGAGCGCACCGAACGGGCCCTGACCCAGCGGGAGATGTCCGAGCAGCGCATCCGCAGCAAGCAGCTGCCGCCGCTGCCCGCGCCCGGTGTCTACGCCAGGCACAACGCGGTCGACATCGCCGGTCTGCTGCCCGACGGCAGCGCGTCGGAGCTGACGGTCAACAAGACGCTGAAGGACCGCGGCCAGATCCGGGACGTCTCCGGTGAGGCCATCGCCGATCTGAAGGCGCTGGAGCAGCGGTCGAGCGAGCGGCTGGGCCGTGCGGACCGACTCGACCGCGAGGACCGTGAGGAGGGCGTCACCAAATGAATCCGGTCAACTACCTCTATCTCGCAGCGCTGTTGTTCACCATCGGCGCGGCGGGAGTGCTGATCCGGCGCAATGCGATCGTCGTCTTCATGTGCGTCGAGCTGATGCTCAACGCGTGCAACCTCGCGTTCGTCGCCTTCTCCCGGATGCACGGCAATCTGGACGGCCAGATCATCGCCTTCTTCACGATGGTCGTCGCCGCCGCGGAAGTCGTCGTCGGGCTCGCGATCATCGTGTCGCTGTTCCGTTCGCGCCACTCGGCCTCGGTCGACGACGCCAGCCTGATGAAGCTCTGAGGGGTCGCTGAATCGTGGAGAACTTGATTGCGCTGCTCATCGCGGCGCCCCTGCTCGGAGCAGGTCTTCTGCTGTGCGGCGGGCGGCGTTTCGACCGGGTGGGCCATATCCTCGGCACGCTGCTGGCGGGTGCCTCCTTCGTGATCGGCGTGGTGCTGTTCGCGGACATGCTGGGCAAGGGCGGCGAGGACCGCGCCCTGCACCAGCACCTGTTCAGCTGGGTTCCCGTCGAGAGCTTCCAGGCGGACATCGCCTTCCAGCTCGACCAGCTGTCCATGACGTTCGTGCTGCTCATCACCGGCGTCGGCACCCTGATCCACATCTACTCCATCGGGTACATGGAGCACGACGAGCGGCGCCGCCGCTTCTTCGGCTATCTGAACCTGTTCCTCGCCGCGATGCTGCTGCTGGTCCTCGCGGACAACTACCTGCTGCTGTACTTCGGCTGGGAGGGTGTCGGCCTGGCGTCGTACCTGCTCATCGGCTTCTGGCAGCACAAGCCCAGCGCGGCCACGGCGGCCAAGAAGGCCTTCCTGGTCAACCGCGTCGGCGACATGGGCCTGTCGATCGCGATCATGCTGATGTTCACCACCTTCGGCACGTTCGCCTTCGGACCCGTCCTGGAGTCCACCGGTGAGGCCAGCGGCGGCACGATCACCGGCATCGGCCTGATGCTGCTGCTCGCGGCCTGCGGCAAGTCGGCCCAGGTGCCGCTCCAGTCCTGGCTCGGCGACGCGATGGAGGGCCCGACCCCGGTCTCGGCCCTGATCCACGCGGCGACGATGGTGACGGCGGGCGTGTATCTGATCACCCGGTCCGGCGCGATCTTCAACGCCTCGCCGGACGCTCAGCTGGTCGTCGTGATCGTCGGAGCCGTCACGCTCCTGTTCGGTGCGATCGTCGGTTGCGCGAAGGACGACATCAAGAAGGCCCTGGCGGGCTCGACGATGTCGCAGATCGGCTACATGATCCTGGCCGCGGGCCTCGGCCCCATCGGCTATGTCTTCGCGATCATGCACCTGGTGACGCACGGCTTCTTCAAGGCCGGGCTGTTCCTCGGCGCCGGCTCGGTCATGCACGGCATGAACGACGAGGTCGACATGCGCAAGTACGGCGGTCTGCGCAAGTACATGCCGGTCACCTTCGTCACCTTCGGTCTCGGCTATCTCGCGATCATCGGCTTCCCGGGGCTCTCCGGCTTCTGGTCGAAGGACAAGATCATCGAGGCGGCGTTCGCCAAGGGAGGCACCGAGGGCTGGATCCTCGGCGCCGTCACCCTGCTGGGCGCGGCCCTCACCGCGTACTACATGACGCGCGTGATGCTGATGACCTTCTTCGGCGAGAAGCGCTGGCAGCCCGACGCGGACGGCAACGAGCCGAAGCCGCACGAGTCGCCCAAGTCGATGACGATCCCGATGATCGTCCTCGCCTTCGGCTCGGTCTTCGCGGGCGGTCTCTTCTCGGTCGGCGAGTCGTTCGTGAAGTGGCTGGAGCCGGTCACCCAGTTCGAGCACGGCCACCCGCCGATCAGCGCGGCGGCCGTCACCACCTGCACGGTCGTGGTGCTGCTCATCGGTGTCGGTGTGGCGTATCTCCAGTACGGCCGCAAGCCGGTGCCGGTCACCGCGCCGCGCGGCTCGCTGGTCACCCGCGCCGCCCGCCGCGACCTGCTCCAGGACGACTTCAACCATGTGGTCCTGGTCCGCGGCGGCGAGCACCTCACCCGCTCGCTCGTGTACGTCGACCACACCCTGGTCGACGGTGTCGTCAACGGCACCGCGGCGTCGTTCGGCGGGCTCTCCGGCCGGCTGCGCAAGCTACAGAACGGCTACGCCCGCTCCTACGCGGTCTCGATGTTCGGAGGTACGGCAGTGCTCATCGCCGCGACCCTGCTGATGAGGGCGGTGTAATCAGATGTCGTTCCCCCTTCTGACGGCGACGGCGGCCGTCCCGGCGATCGGCGCCATCGTCACGGCGGCCGTCCCGGCCGCCCGGCGCACCGCCGCCAAGTGGATCGCGCTGGCCTTCTCGCTCGCCACGCTCGTCCTGGCGGCGATCGCGCTGGTCCGCTTCGAACCAGGCGGCGACCGCTACCAGTTGACGGAGTCCCACGCCTGGATCTCCGACTTCGGGGTCAGATACGAACTGGGCGTGGACGGCATCGGTGTGTCGCTGATGGCGCTCACCGCCCTGCTGATCCCCTTCGTCATCGCGGCGGGGTGGCACGACGCCGACCCGCTGGAGACCAAGAGTTCCCGCTGGCGGCCGACGCAGGGCTTCTTCGCCCTGATCCTGATGGTCGAGGCGATGGTGATCCTCTCCTTCGAGGCCACCGACGTCTTCCTCTTCTACATCCTGTTCGAAGCCATGCTCATCCCGGTGTACTTCCTCATCGGCGGCTTCGGGGACCGGGCCCACGCGGGCGGCGACGAGGCCGGAGCCACCCAGCGGTCGTACGCGGCCGTGAAGTTCCTCCTCTACAACCTGGCCGGCGGCCTGATCATGCTGGCCGCCGTCATCGGTCTGTTCGTGGAGGCCGGCACCTTCTCGCTCACCGAGATCGCGGCGGCGCGGGCCGACGGCACGCTGGACATGTCGACGGGCATGGAGCGGTGGCTCTTCCTGGGCTTCTTCTTCGCCTTCGCCGTCAAGGCGCCGCTGTGGCCGGTGCACACCTGGCTGCCCAACGCCATGGGCGAGGCCACCGCGCCCGTCGCCGTCCTGATCACCGCGGTGGTCGACAAGGTCGGCACGTTCGCGATGCTGCGCTTCTGCCTCCAGCTCTTCCCGGAGGCGTCCAAGTGGGCCACCCCCGTCGTCCTGGTGCTGGCGCTGATCAGCATCATCTACGGGGCGCTGCTCGCGGTCGGCCAGCGTGACATCAAGCGGCTGATCGCCTACGCGTCGATCTCGCACTTCGGCTTCATCATCATGGGCATCTTCGCGATGACCAGCCAGGGCCAGTCGGGCGCGACGCTCTACATGATCAACCACGGCATCTCGACGGCCGCGCTGCTGCTGGTCGCGGGCTTCCTGATCTCGCGGCGCGGCTCCCGGCTCATCTCGGACTACGGCGGAGTGCAGAAGGTCGCCCCGGTCCTGGCCGGCACGTTCCTGATCGGTGGACTGGCGACGCTCTCGCTGCCGGGGCTCGCCCCGTTCGTGAGTGAATTCCTGGTCCTGGTCGGCACGTTCAGCAGATATCCGGTGATCGGCATCATCGCGACCATCGGCATCGTGCTCGCCGCGCTCTACGTCCTGGTCCTCTACCAGCGCACGATGACGGGCCCGGTCAACGAGTCGGTCCGCCATATGCCGGACCTGAAGCTCCGCGAACTGGCGGTCGTCACCCCGCTGATCGCGCTCCTTCTCTTCCTGGGCGTCTACCCGAAGCCGCTGACCGACATCGTGAACCCGGCGGTGGAGCACACCATGAGTGACGTCCAGAAGTCCGACCCCAAGCCCGAGGTGGAGGCAGCACCGTGAGTGCGACAGCTGTCCACAGCCTGTGGACAACGACGGCGGCCGAGGGGATCGACAAGATCCAGGCCCCCAAGATCGAATACGCGCAACTGGCTCCCGTGCTGATCGTGCTGGGCGCCGCGGTCGTCGGGATCCTCCTTGAGGCGTTCGTCCCGAGGAAGGGGCGCTACTACGCGCAGCTCTTCCTCTCGGTCGTCGCCCTGGCCGCCGCGTTCGCCGCGGTGGTCGCGCTGGCGGCGGGCGGATACGGCAGCACCAAGGCGCACCTTGCCGCCATGGGCGCCATCGCCGTGGACGGCCCCGCGCTGTTCCTCCAGGGCGTCATCCTCCTGACGTCGGTCGTCGCCGTGTTCACCTTCGCCGAGCGCAGGCTCGACCCGGCGAGCCACGGCACCCGGATCGACTCCTTCGCCGCCGAGGGCGCCTCGGTGCCCGGCAGCGAGGGCGAGAAGGCGGCGATCAAGGCCGGGTTCACCACGACCGAGGTCTTCCCGATCATGCTGTTCGCGGTGGCGGGCATGCTGGTCTTCCCGGCCGCCAACGACCTGCTGACGCTCTTCATCGCGCTGGAGGTCTTCTCCCTCCCGCTCTACCTCCTGTGCGCGCTGGCCCGCCGCAAGCGGCTGATGTCGCAGGAGGCCGCGGTGAAGTACTTCCTGCTCGGGGCCTTCTCCTCGGCGTTCCTGCTCTTCGGCATCGCGCTGCTGTACGGCTACGCGGGCTCGGTCTCGTACGCGCGCATCGCCGCCGTCGTCGACGGCACGGTGGGCACGGTCGACCCGGTCCTCGCGGACACCATGGGCAACGACGCGCTGCTGCTCATCGGCGGCGCGATGATCCTCATGGGCCTGCTCTTCAAGGTCGGCGCGGTGCCGTTCCACATGTGGACCCCGGACGTCTACCAGGGCGCGCCGACACCGGTCACCGGCTTCATGGCCGCCGCGACAAAGGTCGCGGCGTTCGGCGCGCTGCTGCGGCTGCTCTACGTGGTCCTGCCGGGCCTGCGCTGGGACTACCGGCCGGTGATGTTCGGCGTCGCGATCCTCACCATGCTGTTCGGTGCGATCGTCGCCATCACACAGACGGACATCAAGCGCCTCCTGGCGTACTCGTCGATCGCGCACGCGGGCTTCATCCTGGCCGGTGTCATCGCGATGTCGGACGACGGCATCTCCTCCGTCCTCTTCTACCTGGCGGCGTACTCGTTCGTCACGGTCGGCGCCTTCGCCGTCGTCACGCTGGTCCGCGACGCGGGCGGCGAGGCGACGCACCTGTCGAAGTGGGCGGGCCTCGGCCGGCGTTCACCCCTGGTGGCCGCCGTCTTCGCGGTCTTCCTGCTCGCCTTCGCCGGCATCCCGCTGACGTCGGGCTTCTCCGGCAAGTTCGCCGTCTTCAAGGCGGCGGCGGACGGCGGGGCCGGGGCGCTGGTCGTGGTCGGTGTGATCTCCTCGGCGATCGCCGCGTTCTTCTACATCCGGGTCATCGTGCTGATGTTCTTCAGCGAGCCGAAGGCGGACGGCCCCACGGTCGCCGTGCCCTCACCGCTGACGATGGCCACGATCGGCGTAGGAGTGGCAGTCACCCTGGTCCTGGGCCTCGCCCCCCAGTACTTCCTGGACCTGGCAAGCCAGGCGGGCGTCTTCGTGCGGTAGCCCGTACGGGCCCCTAGGCCCGTACGGCCGTACACAAGCGCGGCGGGGCTCCACCGGCACGGTGGGGCCCCGCGTGTTCGTGGCCGGGCCTCAGGAGGCCGGGGGTGACTTCGGGAGGCCCAGGGCGCCGTCGACGCAGCCGGCCGTCCAGGCGGTGGTCGTTCTGATGCCGTCCGTCTCCGCGTGTTCACCGCACTCGGACATGGCCGCACCGGTGTCGGACGGGTCGGCCCCGCCCAGATGGCCGCGTGGGCCCTTGTCGCGGCCGAAGTCGTAGCCCTCCGCGTAGCCGGGCTCGGGCCCCCGGCCCCGGAGGGTGAGCGCCGTCAGCAGGGCCGCCAGGAGGACGAGCAGCAGGGTGAGCGGGCGTCGGGCCGTTCTCATGCCGTGGTGATACGGCCGGACACTTCGCCGAGGCCGACGCGGGTGCCGTCGGGGCCCGGGGCCCAGGCCGTGAGGGTGATCTCGTCGCCGTCCTCCAGGAACGTCCGTTTGCCGTCGGGCAGTTCGAGGGGCTCGGTGCCGTTCCAGGTCAGTTCGAGGAGGGAGCCGCGTTCCTCGCGGCGGGCGCCGCTGACCGTGCCCGAGGCGAAGAGGTCTCCCGTACGGAGCGAGGCGCCGTTGACCGTCATATGGGCCAGTTGCTGGGCCGCCGTCCAGTACATGGCGGAGAACGGGGGTTCGGAGATCACCCGGCCGTTGAGGGACACGGAGATCCGCAGGTCGAAGCCGCCGGGCTCCTCGTCGTCCGCGTCGTCCAGATAGGGGAGCAGTTCGTGCGTACGGGCCGGGGGTGCCACGCGGGCCGCGTCCAGGGCCTCCAGCGGGGTCACCCAGGCGGCGACGGACGTGGCGAAGGACTTGCCGAGGAACGGGCCGAGCGGGACGTACTCCCAGGCCTGGATGTCCCGCGCCGACCAGTCGTTGAGCAGCGAGAGGCCGAAGACATGGTCGCGGAAGGAGGCCAGCTCCACCGGGCTGCCCCGGCGCGAGGGCGTACCGACGACGAAGCCGACCTCCGCCTCGATGTCGAGCTTGACGGACGGCCCGAAGACGGGCGCGGGGTCGGCGGGCGCCTTGCGCTGCCCGGACGGGCGCGTCACGTCCGTGCCCGAGACGACGATCGTGCCGGCCCGGCCGTGGTAACCGATCGGCAGATGCTTCCAGTTGGGGGTCAGCGCGTCACCGTCGGGCCGGAAGATCCGGCCCACGTTGGTGGCGTGGTGCTCGCTCGCGTAGAAGTCGACGTAGTCCGCGACCTCGTACGGCAGATGCAGGGTGACCGAGTCGAGCGGGTGCAGCAGGGGCTCTATGTCCGGCCGGTGGGCGGGGACCGTGACCCAGGCGGTGAGCGCCCGGCGTACGTCGCGCCAGGTGGTGCGCCCGGCGGCCATCAGCGGGTTGAGGCTGGGCCGGTCCAGCAGCGCGGCGTACGGGGAGCCCAGCGCGTACGCTGCTGCCCCCGCGTCGAGCACATGGCCGCCGACACGGACCCCGAGCCGACGGCGCTCGGGCTCGTCGGCCGTGGTGAAGACGCCGTAGGGGAGGTTGTGCGGACCGAAGGGATCACCCTCGGCCAGTTCGAGCGGGCTCTGCTCGGGCATCGGTGCTGCCTCGCTTTCCGGATCGCTGCGGTCCACGTTACGTCGGTGTTGCCCGGTGGCGGCAGTGATAAAAAGCGCGCAATGACCGAAAGGGCCAGAGTGGGGTGGGGTGTTGGGGCACCGTACCGGCGGTAGCCCGAACGGGCGGGCGGTGCGGACAAACGGGGTCAGTTCTGGTCGTATTTACTGATCACGAACATACGGGTGGAGCCGGGAAGGCGCCCATGGTGATCGAAACCCGACCGGATACGCTGACTTGAATGACAGCAGCGACACATCGACAATCCATGTGATCGTCAGCAGACAGGAGTACCCCTCGTGACCGTCGTCGGGCCGTTCGGGCTGAGCGTGCGGGACCCGGCTCTTGAAGCCGATGTCCTGGCGGGATTGTCGGCCGTGGAGGCGGGTCTCCTCGAAGCCACCAAGAGCGAGGTCCCTTTCATCACGGAAGCGGCGCAGCACCTGGTGCGCGCCGGGGGCAAGCGGTTCCGGCCGCTGGTCGTGATGCTGGCGGCCCAGTTCGGTGACCCGTACGCCCCGGGGATCGTCCCCGCGGCCGTGGTCGTCGAGCTGACCCACCTGGCGACGCTGTACCACGACGACGTGATGGACGAGGCGGACGTACGCCGGGGGGTGGACAGCGCCAACAGCCGCTGGGGCAACTCCGTCGCGGTCCTCACCGGTGACTTCCTCTTCGCGCGCGCCTCGCACATCCTGGCGGACCTCGGCCCCGAGGCCGTACGGATCCAGGCCGAGGCGTTCGAGCGGCTGGTGACGGGTCAGATCCTGGAGACGGCCGGACCGCGCGATGGGCGCGACCCGGTCGGCCACTACCTCGACGTGCTCGCCGGCAAGACCGGCGCGCTGTTCGCCGTGTCCGGCCGCTTCGGCGCGCTGACGTCCGGCGCCGACGAGACGGTCACCGACATCCTCACCCAGTACGGCGAGCGGCTCGGGGTCGCCTTCCAGCTCGCCGACGACGTCCTGGACGTCGCCAGCGACTCCCACGAGTCCGGCAAGACCCCCGGCACCGACCTCCGCGAGGGCATCCCCACGCTGCCGGTGCTGCTGCTGCGCGCCCAGGCCGAGGCGCACGGCCGCCCGGAGGACATCGCGCTGGTCGAGCTGCTGGACGGCGATCTGACGGACGACGCCCGGCACGCGGAGGCGCTGCGCGGGCTGCGCGCCCACCCGGCGCTGGAGCAGGCGCGGCGGGACACCGTGCGGTACGCCGAGGAGGCGCGTACGGCGCTCACCCCGCTGCCGGAGTGCTACGCGAAGTCCGCGCTGGTCGAGCTGTGCGACCTGGTGGTCCACCGGGCGGGCTGAGTACGCCCGTTGACGCCCCCGACGACGGTCGGGGGCGTTCGGCCGTTCCGGGGCCGCGTAGTCCGGGCGTCCCCTACTGGATGGGGGAGCGGACGGCGCCGGCCGTCATCCCAGAGCAGTACGCGAGGTTGCCTCTGCGGGTTGACGCTTCCGATTAGCCGATTTGGTCTTATGGACAACACCACCCCGGACCAATTCGAGTGAGAATGGCGGCAAGGGGTGGACGAGTGCAAGGGACGGAAGCCGCCGACCACGGAGGTAGGGCACACATGGCACCGAACGACAGCGCACAGATCACCGGCGAGACCGGCGAGACCGGGGAAGTTCCGGCGGGCCGTCGCAGAGCGGCGCGCTATGTCGTCCCGGTCGCGGTCGCGGGAATCACGGCGGCCACCATCGGTCTCGTCCCGGCGCTCGCCTCGACCGGCGATCCGGATCTGCCGAAGATCAGCGCGGCCGAGCTGATCGAGAAGATCGCGGCGTCCGACACCGAGCAGTTGTCCGGCCACGTCAAGATCACCACGGACCTCGGCATCCCGGCGCTGGGCGGCCTCGGCGGTTCGGCCGCCGGGACCTTCGCGCCGAAGGCCGGCGCCGAGGGCGCCGAGGAGGGCGGTTCCGCCGCCGAGCCGAGCGGCCGGCTGATGGAGCTGGCCTCCGGCGAGCACACGCTGCGCGTCGCCGCCGACGGCCCCGACAAGCAGCGGCTGTCGATCCTGGACAGCGCCGCCGAGTACAGCCTGATCCACAACGGCGGCGAGGTGTGGGCGTACGACAGCGCCTCGAACGAGGCGTACCACGCCAAGGCTCCGGCCGGCGCCGCCAAGGGCTCGGAGAAGGGCGCGAAGGGCAAGGACCAGGCCGCGCCGGAGGATCTGCCCGCCACGCCCCAGGACTTCGCACAGGAGGCCCTGAAGGCCGCGGGCGACACCACCTCGGTGACCGTCGACGGCACGGCGCGGATCGCGGGCCGTGACGCCTACCAGCTGGTCATCAAGCCCAAGCAGGCCGGCTCGACGATCGGCTCCATCAAGGTGGCGGTCGACTCCAAGACCGGTACGCCGCTGAAGTTCACGCTCCTGCCCAGCAGCGGTGGCAAGGCCGCGATCGACGTGGGCTTCACCAAGGTCGACTTCTCGAAGCCGGCCGCGTCCACCTTCGACTTCACGCCCCCCAAGGGCGCGAAGGTGACGGAGGCCGACGAGGCGAAGGCCGCGGGCAAGGGCAAGGACCAGTCGCACAAGGCGCCCGAGGACCTCAAGGGTCTCGGGTCGGAGCCGAACGTCATCGGGGAAGGCTGGACCACGGTGGTCCAGCTCGACACCGGCGGCGTGGGCCCGGCCGCCGCGTCGAAGGACATGCCCGCGCAGGCGCGGGAGTTCGTGGACGCGCTGGGCGACAAGGTCGAGGGGAAGTTCGGCTCGGGTACGGTCTTCAAGACGCGCCTGGTGAATGCCCTGATGACGGACGACGGCAAGGTCTACGTCGGCGCCGTCACCAAGGACGCGCTGGTAAAGGCGGCCGACGCGGAGAAGTAGCGCGAAGCGCGGCGCGTGCCACGCAGGACCACGCGTACGCGCAGCACCACGCATGGACGGGCCGCCCCGTCGTACGCTCCGTACGGCGGGGCGGACCGCTGTCCGCACCGGGAACGGGGAGAAGGGATGGCCGCGGGATGACTGTCGTCATAGAGACGCGCGGGCTCACCAAGCGCTACCGGGGCGGGCAGCTCGCGGTCGACCGGCTCGACCTCGCCGTACCGGCCGGCAGCGTCTTCGGCTTCCTCGGCCCCAACGGCTCCGGGAAGACCACCACCATCCGCATGCTGATGGGCCTCATGGAACCGACCGCCGGCACCGCGTCCGTCCTCGGCCGCGCCATGCCGCGCGCCGCCGGAGCCGTACTGCCGCAGGTGGGCGCGCTGATCGAAGGCCCGGCGCTGTACGGGTACTTGAACGGCCGCGACAATCTCCTGCGGTACGACTCCGCCGACCCGACCGCCGATCCCCGCACCCGCCGGGCCCGCGTGGCCGGGGCGCTGGAGCGCGTCGGGCTCACGGCGGCGGGCGGCAAGAAGACGAAGGCGTACTCCCTCGGCATGAAGCAGCGGCTCGCGCTCGCCGCCGCGCTGCTCCAGCCGAGGAAGCTGCTGGTGCTCGACGAGCCGACGAACGGCCTCGACCCGCAGGGCATGCGTGAGATCCGGGCCCTCGTACGGGAGCTGGCGGGCGAGGGGACCACGGTGTTCCTCTCCTCGCATCTGCTGGACGAGATCGAGCAGGTGTGCACGCACGCCGCCGTGATGGCGCGCGGGCGGCTGCTGACCCAGGGCACGGTCGCGGAGCTGGCGGCCGGCACCCGGGGGCGGCTGGCGGTCACGACGCTCGATCCGGCGGACGCCGCGCGGGTGCTGAAGGAGCTGGGGGTCACCGATGTGACGGTGGCCGGGGACCGGGTGAGCGGGGAGCTGCCGGTGACCGGCGAGGGGGAGCCGGCCGAGCCGGCCGACCTGAACGCCGGGCTCGTACGGGCGGGGGTGCGCGTACGGGCCTTCGGGGTCGAACGGGCCTCGCTGGAGGACGCGTTCGTGGCACTGACCGGGGAGGGATTCGATGTCGCGGGCTGAGGACTTGCATACGGACGCGGACGTGCGTACGGACGCGGATGTGAACGGGAACGCGGACGCCGACGTGGATACGGCTGTGGGTACCCGGGCCCGCCCCGTGTCGCCGCTCTGGATGTTCGGGCTGCTCCGCTCCGAGCTGGTCACCACCTTCCGCCGCTGGCGCACCCTCGCGCTGCTGGCCGTACTGGCGGCCGTACCGGTGCTGATCGGCATCGCCATCAAGATCGAGACGAGCGACGGCGGCTCGGTCGGCGGCGGCGGCCCCGAGGGCGGCGGCCCGGCCTTCCTCACCCAGATCACCAACAACGGGCTGTTCCTGGTCTTCGCCGCGCTCGCCGCGACGCTGCCGGTCTTCCTCCCGATGGCGGTCGGCGTCATCGCGGGCGACGCGGTCGCGGGCGAGGCGAACGCCGGCACCCTGCGCTATCTGCTGGTCGCGCCGGCGGGCCGGACGCGGCTGCTGCTGGCCAAGTACACGGCGACGCTGGTCTTCTGCCTGGCCGCGACCCTGGCGGTGGCGGTGTCCGCGCTGATCGTGGGGGCGCTGCTGTTCCCGCTCGGCGATGTCACGACGATCTCGGGTACGAGCATCTCCTTCGGCGACGGGCTGGTCAGGGCGGTGCTGATCGCCCTGGTCGTCGCCGCGTCACTGATCGGGCTCGCGGCGCTCGGCCTGTTCGTCTCCACCCTGACCAACAGCGGGATCGCCGCCATGGCGACGACGGTCGGGCTGGTGATCACGGTGCAGATCCTGGACACGATCCCGCAGTTGCACGGGATCCACCCGTATCTCTTCCCGCACTACTGGCTGTCCTTCGCCGATCTGCTCCGCGAGCCGTTCTACTGGGACGACGTGCTGAAGAATCTCGGCCTGCAAGGCGTGTACGCGGCCGTGTTCGGCTCGGCGGCCTGGGCGCGTTTCACGGCGAAGGACATCAATGCCTGAGGAGCGCGGCGATCAGCTCGCCAGCTCCCAGATCGCGTAGGCGACGGCGTCGCTGTTGCGGTTCAGCGCGGTGTCGTTGATGCTCGCCGTCGTGTCGCACGACGAGTGGTAGCAGCGGTCGAAGGCCTGGCCGGCCGTGCCGCCCCACTTCTGGGCCTGGGCGCTGGTCTTCGTACGCCCGGCGCCGGTGAACAGTCCGCCGACCGGGATGCCGATGCTCTTGAAGGAGGCGTGGTCCGAGCGGCCGTCGCCCTCGGTCTCGATCTCCGTCGGGACGCCGAGTCCGGCGAAGTACGTCTTGAAGGTCTGCTCGATGGTGGGGTCGTCGTCGTAGACGAAGTAGCCGGCGTTCGACGAGCCGATCATGTCGAAGTTGAGGTAGCCGTCGAGCTTCGCGCGCTCGGCGGACGGCAGGTTGTTCGCGTAGTAGCGGGAGCCGACCAGCCCCAGCTCCTCCGCGCCCCACCAGGCGAACCGCAGATGCTTCGTCGGCTGGAGCCCGGCTCTGGACACCGCGAGCGCGGTCTCCAGTACGGCGGCGGAGCCGGACCCGTTGTCGTTGATCCCGGCGCCCGAGGTCACCGAGTCGAGGTGGGCACCGGCCATCACGACCTGGTTGGGGTCACCGCCGGGCCAGTCGGCTATCAGGTTGTAGCCGACCCTCCCGCCGGAGCTGAACTGCTGTACGGAGGTGGTGAACCCGGCCGCGTCCAGCTTGCCCTTCACATAGTTGACGGAGGCCAGATAGCCGGGCCTGCCGTGCGCGCGGTTGCCGCCGTTGGCGGCGGCTATCGAGGAGAACTGCGTGAGGTGCGCCTTGACGTTGGCGAGGGATATGTCGGGGGCGGCGAGGACCGTGGCCGCGGTGGCGGGGGCCGGTGCGGGCGCGGGCGCCGCGGCTGTCGCGGCGGGCGCGAGGGACGCGAGCATCCCGCCGATCGCGAGGGCGCCGACGAGGACGGAACGTGCGGGAACGGAGAGCTTGGAGAGCTTCATGTGGGGGCTCCGGATTCCGTACGGGGACTGACGGAAGGTGGTGCGCACGATGCGTGCTGATGGTCAATGCGCGCTTGACTCAACGTCAAGGGCGGGAATCGGACACGCGCGTTCGACTTCCGGATACTTGTGCCGCTGACATGCGTCCCTACGTTGCCCCCGACCGGGCTCGTTGGCACTGGAAGTCCCGGGGCGTGTCCGGGTGCCCGGGTGTTCGCGTGCCCGCGCGTGGCCGCGACTCCGCGAGGGATCGCTGTCCGCCTGCGGGGCGGCTGACGGGCCCGTTGGCGCGGTGCGTCGCACGGCGGAGGACCGCCGTCGCCCGACGGCCCGGCCGGTCCTGCTCGGCCGACGCCGACCAGGCAGGAGGCACCTTCGGCGGTCCCCTGGGGCCGGGGGGAGGGATGCCGTTCAGGCGCCGCGGACCCGTCGGGTTCTCGCGAACGCGGCCCGGCAGCACAGCCGGACCTCGGGGTGCCGGCCAGTGGCGGGGCGTGGGCTGTCCGTACGGGCTCAGCCCGACGGTGTCACTGACCGCGCGGTGACCACACGCCGAACCACTGCTCCGCGCCGTACTCCTCGAACCGCCCCACCTCGGTGAACCCGAGCTTCGCCGCGAGGCGCATCGCGCGGTCGTTGGCGGTCCGGGTGCTGAGCACCAGCGGCTCGCCGGGCCGCGCGCCGGCGAACCAGCCGAGTGCCGCCGCGCACGCCTCGGCCGCGTATCCGTGTCCCCACGCCTCCGGCAGGAACAGATAGCCGAGTTCGGCCTCCCCGCCGTCCGGGCGGACCCGACCCGGGCGCTCCGCGTCGCGCCGATCGAACGTGATCATGCCGATCATCACCCCGTCGAGAGCGACCACGAAGAGGCCGGGCCGCCGTCCGGGCACCTCAGGCACCGCACGCTCAAGCTCGTCGCGCGGTCGGGCCCCACCGATGTACGTGCCCACCTCCGGCGAGGCGAACAGCTCGACGAACCTCGCCCGGTCCCCGGCCCCGGCCTCACGCAGCACGAGCCGCTCGGTCCTGATCGGGGCGGGCGGCCAGGAGGCCGGTCCGGGCTCAACTCCGGGCTCGGTCATGCCGGGCAACGTACCGCACGCCCGAAACGCGGCGGGCCGCCGGAGGCCGTACGCCTCCTCACTGCACACGGAACTCATTGCCCTCGGGGTCCGTCATGGCCACCCACACACCTCCGGGCTCGTTCGCCTCGTACAGCGCCGTCGCCCCCAGCCCCTCCAGCCTGGCCACTTCCGCCGGCCTGCGGCCCTCCCCGGCCTGTACGTCGAGATGGACGCGGCTCTCGCCGGCCTTGCTCTCCGGGACGCGCTGGAAGACGATCCGCCGGCCGGTGCCCTCGCCCGTGTCCGGGTCGAAGGGGTCGTCCGGATGGCGGACGGCGGTGAGATCGAGCCAGGCTCGGCGGCCGTGCGCGTCGACCGTCTGCGTGATCGGTACGGCTCCGATGCCCAGCAGCCGCTCGATCAGCGGGCTGTTGTCCTCGACCACGTAACCCAGGGCCGCCGCCCAGAAGTCGGCCTGGCTGTGGGGATCGGTCGTGTCGACGACGAGTTTCCAGTGCAGGGTCATGCGACCAGTCGTAGCGCCCGCCCGGTATCGCTCGCGGTGAACACGCCGGTCCGTCGGAGCGCCGAGTCCGTCGGAGCGCCGGGTCCGTCAGAGCGCCGCGTCCGCCTCTGCCGCGCGCCGGTCGTACTCCTCGCGCGCCACCGCGATCTGGTTCTGGTGCTCCTCGGTCCAGACGACCAGCGCGTTGATCGTCGTGTGCAGCGTCCGCCCCATGGGCGTCAGTTGATACTCCACGCGCGGCGGCACCACCGGGTGGACCGTGCGCTTCACCAGGCCGTCGCGCTCCAACTGGCGCAGCGTCACCGTCAGCATGCGCTGGCTGATGCCGTCGATCTCCCGGCGCAGCTCCGTGAAGCGCAGCGTGCTCACGTCGAGCAGGGCGATGACCAGCAGCGACCACTTGTCGCCGATCCGGTCGAGGATCTGCCGGACCTCGCAGTCCTCGCGGGTGTCCCACTGGAAGGGGTCCGCGTCGCCGTAGTCGCAACGGGCGGCGGTCGCCGGGGCTGTGGCGCCGGCCGTGGCGGTGGCTGTCGCTCGGGCCGTGGCGGTATCCGCCGAGTGCCTCGGTGACTTCAAAGTGCCTTCTTCCATGGCATTCGATCGTGCCGGACGATCGGGGTGGTTACAAGAGGGAACCGACCCTCGAACAGGTAACCGATCCTCTCCTCCCTTCCCGCTGCCAGGAGACCGTCATGCCTTCCGAGACCTCCGTTCCGAGACCGGCCGTCCCCGCGCTGTCCGCGCGTGCCTGGGCACTGCTGCTGGTCCTCAGCGGGACGATCTTCCTCGAAGGGATCGACATCGCCATGCTCGCCGTGGCCATCCCCTCGATCCGGGCCGACCTCGGTCTGTCGACCGGCACCGCGGCCTGGGTGATCAGCGCGTACATCCTCGGCTACGCCGGCTTCACCCTGCTCGGCGGGCGCGCCGCCGACCTGCTCGGCCGGCGCCGGATGTTCCTCGTCTGGCTCACGGTCTTCCTGCTCTTCTCCGGCCTCGGCGGCTTCGCGACCGAGGGCTGGATGCTGCTCGTCGCCCGGTTCGTGACCGGCGTGTCCGCCGCCTTCATGACCCCGGCGGCGATGTCGATCATCACCACCTCCTACGAGGAGGGACCGCAGCGCAACCGCGCCCTGCTCGTCTTCGCCGGTACGGCCGCCGGCGGCTTCTCGCTCGGCATGGTCATCGGCGGTCTGCTGACCCAGATCGGCTGGCGCTGGGTGTTCTTCGCCCCCGTGCTGCTCGCGGGCGTCATCCTGATCGCCGCGCTCCGGCTGCTGCCGCGTACCGGCGACGCCGCCGAGGTGCCGGGCAGGACGCGGGGCGCCTTCGACCTGCCGGGAGCCGCCGCGGCTGCCGGCGCGATGATGCTGCTGGCGGCCGGGGTCGTACGGCTGGAGCACGGCGGTTCCGGCTGGCCGCTGACGGTGGGGGCCTTCGCCGCCGGACTGCTGCTGGTGTATGTCTTCGTCGCCGTCGAACGCCGCTCGGCCGCCCCGCTGGTACGGCTCGCGATCTTCCGCAGGGCGGCGATGGTCCGCGCGGATCTGGCCGCGCTGCTGTTCCTCGGGTCCTTCTTCGGCTTCCAGTTCATGGCGACGCTCTACCTCCAGGAGCTGCGCGGCTGGTCGTCGCTGGAGACCTCGCTCGCGCTGGCCCTGATGGGCCTCGACGCGATCCTCGCCCCGACGCTCACGCCCGTCCTGGTCAACCGGTTCGGCAACATGCGGGTGGTGCTGGGCGGTTTCGCGGCGGCGCTCGTGGCGTACGCGCTGTTTCTGCCGGTCGGCGCGGACTGGTCGTTCGGGCTGATGGCCCCGACGCTGATCCTGACCGGTGTCGCGTTCGCGCTGGCGTACGGGCCGCTGTCCATCGCGGCGACGGACGGTGTCGCGCCGGAGGAGCAGGGGCTGGCGAGCGGGCTGCTGTACACGTCGACGCAGTTCGGTTCGGCGATCGGCATCTCGGCGGTGACGGCCGTGTACGGCCTGGCGTCGACGACAGGCGCGGAGGGGGAGTTGGGCGCCTTCCGGGCGGCCCTGGTGGTGCCCGTGGTGATGGCGCTGCTGGGACTGGCGGTCGTGGCGACGGGGCTACGGTCCGGGAAGTCCCGGAGGCCCCGGAAGCCGCAGGGTCCTCACTCGCCGGCCGACGTGCCCGGCCCGGCCCGTCCGACGGCCCTGACCCCGTCCGCGGACTGAGGAGCCGGGGCGGGGCGCACCGCCTCCGGCCGCGCCTCCGCCTGCCCGCCTGCCTCCGCCGGTGCCACCGCCCCCGCCTGTGCCTGGGCCTGTGCCACCGCCTCCGGCTGCGCCCCCGCCAGCCGCAGTACCTCCGCCGCCGCCCTGTTCCGCCGCGCCGTCCGCAGCGCGTCCCACGTCAGGATCGTCAGCGCCGCCCACACCAGCGCGAAGCCGGCCCACCGCTCGGCCGGCATCTCCTCGTGGAAATACAGGATCCCGAGGAGGAACTGGAAGACCGGCGCCAGATACTGCAACAGCCCAAGCGTCGACAGCGGTACGCGTATCGCCGCCGCCCCGAAGCAGACCAGCGGCACGGCGGTCACCACACCGGTGGCCGCCAGCAGCGCCGCGTGCCCCGCCCCCTCCGGCCCGAACGTGGAGTCACCGGAGGCCCCGAGCCAGAGCAGATAGCCGAGCGCCGGCACGAACAGGATCACGGTCTCGGCGGCCAGCGACTCCAGTCCGCCGATGTTGACCTTCTTCTTCACCAGGCCGTATGTCGCGAACGAGAAGGCCAGCGTCAGCGAGATCCAGGGCGGCTGTCCGTATCCGATCGCCAGGACCAGTACGGCGGCCAGGCCGACACCGACCGCCGCCCACTGGGCGGGCCGCAGCCGCTCCTTGAGGAGCAGGACGCCCATGGCGATGGTGACGAGCGGGTTGATGAAGTAGCCGAGGGACGCCTCGACGACATGGCCGGTGTTGACCGACCAGATGTACAGGCCCCAGTTGACGCTGATCACGATCGCGGCGACCACCAGCAGACCGAGCTTGCGCGGCTGGGCCAGCAGCTCCCGTACCCACGCCCAGCGGCGTACCACCAGCAGCGCGATCGCGACGACGGCCAGCGACCAGACCATCCGGTGCGCGAGGATCTCGACCGCGCCGGAGGGCTTCAGCAGGGGCCAGAACAGCGGGACCAGACCCCACATGCCGTAGGCACCGATCCCGTACAGCAGTCCCGCGCGCTGCTCGCCTTCCGACTTCACTGGCCTGCCTCCCGAACCCCACGCGCACACGTCAGTTCGACGAAGGTAGCGCCGTGCGGGCCGGGCTGTCATGTCCGTATCGCAATACGGTCATGACAGCCGCTCGCACACGGAAAACGGGGCCCGGATCTCGTGGAGGACGAGATCCGGACCCCGCGTCGTACGGACGGGCCGGCCGTGTCAGCCGACCACCGTCCACGTGTCGTTCCCGGCGAGCAGCTGCGACAGGTCGCCCTTGCCGTGCTGCTCGACGGCCGTGTCGAGCTGTTCGTTCATCAGTGTGTCGTAGACCGGCCGACGAACGCTGCGCAGGACACCGATCGGCGTGTGGTGCAGCGTGTCCGGGTCGGCGAGGCGCGAGAGCGCGAACGCCGTGGTCGGGCTGGTGGCGTGGGCGTCGTGCACCAGGATCTGGTGCTCGTTGTCCGCCGTCACCGGTACGACGACGAGATCGCCGGTCGCCGGGTCCCGTACGACACCCTTGGAATTGTCGACCCCGAAGCGGATCGGCTCGCCGTGCTCCAGGCGGATGACCGCCTCCTGGGCACGCTCCTTGTCCTTCAGCGCCTCGAACGCGCCGTCGTTGAAGATGTTGCAGTTCTGGTAGATCTCCACCAGCGCCGTGCCCGGGTGGTCGGCCGCCTGGCGCAGCACGCTCGTGAGGTGCTTGCGGTCGGAGTCGACGGTGCGGGCCACGAAGGACGCCTCCGCGCCGATCGCCAGCGACACCGGGTTGAAGGGCGCGTCGAGCGAGCCCATCGGCGTCGACTTGGTGATCTTGCCGACCTCGGAGGTGGGCGAGTACTGACCCTTGGTCAGCCCGTAGATCCGGTTGTTGAACAGCAGGATCTTCAGGTTGACGTTGCGCCGCAGCGCGTGGATCAGATGGTTGCCGCCGATGGACAGCGCGTCGCCGTCACCCGTGACGACCCACACGGACAGGTCGCGGCGCGAGGTCGCGAGCCCGGTGGCGATGGCCGGCGCGCGTCCGTGGATGGAGTGCATGCCGTAGGTGTTCATGTAGTACGGGAAGCGGCTGGAGCAGCCGATCCCCGACACGAACACGATGTTCTCCTTGGCCAGCCCGAGGTCCGGCATGAAGCCCTGCACGGCGGCCAGCACGGCGTAGTCACCGCAGCCGGGGCACCAGCGGACCTCCTGGTCGGACTTGAAGTCCTTCATGGACTGCTTGGCCTCGGCCTTGGGGACGAGGGAAAGCAGCTCGTTGACCTCAGGCATCGATGGCCTCCTTGAGCGCCGTGGCGAGCTGTTCGGCCTTGAACGGCATGCCGTTGACCTGGTTGTAGGAGTGCGCGTCGATGAGGAACTTCGCCCGCAGCAGCGCGGCGAGCTGACCCAGGTTCATCTCCGGCACCACGACCTTGTCGTAACGCTTCAGCACCTCGCCCAGATTCTTCGGGAAGGGGTTGATGTGGCGCAGATGCGCCTGCGCGATCGGGTGGCCGGCCACGCGCAGCCGGCGGACGGCGGCGGTGATGGGCCCGTACGTGGAGCCCCAGCCCAGCACCAGCGTGCGCGCGCCGTCGGGGTCGTCCACGACGAGGTCCGGCACCTCGATGCCGTCGATCTTGGCCTGGCGGGTACGGACCATGAAGTCGTGGTTCGCCGGGTCGTAGGAGATGTTGCCCGTGCCGTCCTGCTTCTCGATGCCGCCGATGCGGTGTTCGAGACCGGGCGTGCCGGGCACGGCCCACGGACGGGCCAGGGTGTGCGGGTCACGCTTGTACGGCCAGAAGACGTCCGTGCCGTCGGCCAGCGTGTGGTTGGGGCCCGACGCGAACTGCACGCCCAGGTCCGGGAGTTCGACCTGCTCCGGGATCCGCCAGGGCTCGGACCCGTTGGCGAGGTAGCCGTCGGAGAGCAGGAAGACCGGGGTGCGGTACGTGACCGCGATCCGGGCCGCCTCGATGGCCGCGTCGAAGCAGTCCGCCGGGGTCTGCGGGGCGACGATCGGCACCGGCGCCTCGCCGTTGCGGCCGTACATCGCCTGGAGCAGGTCGGCCTGCTCGGTCTTGGTCGGCAGACCCGTGGAGGGACCGCCGCGCTGGATCGCCACCACCAGCAGGGGCAGCTCCAGCGACACCGCCAGACCGATCGTCTCCGACTTCAGGGCCACACCGGGCCCGGAGGTCGTCGTCACGGCGAGCGAACCGCCGAAGGACGCGCCGAGCGCCGCGCCGACGGCGGCGATCTCGTCCTCCGCCTGGAAGGTGCGGACGCCGAAGTTCTTGTGGCGGGACAGCTCGTGGAGGATGTCGGACGCCGGGGTGATCGGGTACGACCCGAGGTAGAGCGGCAGATCCGCCTGGTGGGCCGCGGCGATCAGCCCGTACGACAGCGCCAGATTCCCGGAGATGTTGCGGTACGTGCCGGTCGGGAACGCCTTGGTCGCGGGGGCGACCTCGTACGAGACGGCGAAGTCCTCGGTCGTCTCGCCGAAGTTCCACCCCGCCCGGAAGGCCGCCACGTTGGCCTCGGCGATGTTCGGCTTCTTCGCGAACTTCGTCCGCAGGAACTGCTCCGTGCTCTCGGTGGGCCGGTGGTACATCCACGACAGCAGACCCAGCGCGAACATGTTCTTCGAACGCTCGGCCTCCTTGCGGGAGAGCCCGAACTCCTTCAGCGCCTCGATCGTCAGCGTCGTCAGCGGTACGGGATGGAGCTGGTACGCCTCCAGGGACCCGTCCTCCAGCGGCGAGGTCAGATAGCCGACCTTCGCCATGGGGCGCTTGGTGAACTCGTCCGTGTTGACGATGATGTCGGCGCCGCGCGGCACGTCGGCGATGTTCGCCTTGAGCGCGGCCGGGTTCATCGCGACCAGCACGTTCGGCGCGTCGCCCGGGGTGAGGATGTCGTGGTCGGCGAAGTGCAGCTGGAACGAGGAGACGCCCGGCAGCGTGCCTGCGGGTGCCCGGATCTCGGCGGGGAAGTTCGGCAGCGTCGACAGGTCGTTCCCGAAGGACGCCGTCTCCGAGGTGAAACGGTCACCCGTCAGCTGCATGCCGTCACCGGAGTCACCCGCGAAACGGATGATCACCCGGTCCAGACGGCGCACTTCCTTCGCGCCGGGCGTACCGACCGTGCCGGGCACGCCTTGCTCCTGCTCGGTGCGCTGTTCGCCGACGACGGAGTCACTCGTGTCGTCAGCCTCGTCGGCCTGCTCGGCTGGGCTACTGACCTGGCTGGTCACTGAACTGGACCTCCTCGAGGCGGCTGCTTGGGCTGACCGGCGCGACCGGCGAACCCAGGGGCCACCCTACGTCGGTAAGGGTCGCCTTCCCTTGGCCGCTCGCATGGTGGACGTCATTCTGAGACGCTTTCCTGTGGCAATTTGCCATGTTTTCTCCGCCCCCGGGCGCTCTGTCTTTATCCCTGTCTGTGCCGATTTGAACTCAGTCTTTTGGACTAGGACCCTCTGTGTGGCCGCTACATGACCGCAGCGCCGGGCACTGCCCCGACCGCGTCATGAGTTGAGATACGTCAGCACGGCCAGCACCCGGCGGTGATCTCCGTCACTCGGGGACAGGCCGAGCTTCTGGAAGATGTTGCTGACGTGCTTCTCCACCGCGCCGTCGCTCACGACCAGCTGTCTGGCGATCGCCGAATTCGTCCGGCCCTCCGCCATCAGGCCCAGCACCTCACGCTCCCGGGGGGTCAGCCCGACGAGCACGTCCTGCTTACGGCTGCGGCCGAGCAACTGCGCGACCACCTCCGGGTCAAGCGCCGTCCCGCCCCGGGCCACCCGGACGACCGCGTCCACGAACTCCCGGACCTCGGCCACCCGGTCCTTCAGCAGATAGCCGACCCCGCGGCTGCTGCCGGCGAGCAGCTCCGTCGCGTACTGCTCCTCCACGTACTGGGACAGCACCAGCACGCCGATCCCCGGATGCTCCTTGCGCAGCTGGACCGCCGCCCGCACACCCTCGTCGGTATGGGTCGGCGGCATCCGTACGTCGGCCACCACCACGTCCGGCGCCGCGCCCTCCCGGGCCAGGTCGCCGACGGTCTTGATCAGCGCCTCGCCGTCCCCGACTCCGGCGACCACGTCATGCCCGAGATCGGTCAGCAGCCGGGTCAGGCCCTCCCGCAGGAGCACCGAATCCTCGGCGATGACCACTCGTACCCTGTCCTCCACGACCGTGTAGCCCCCATGTCGATGTGCGTACGCGCTCCGCGTCCGCCCTGCGGTCCCAGCATCCCAGTATTCGTAGCGCCATGCGCCCACCGGCCGGGAACCGATCAAAGCGATAGACGCGACTCCGGCGCACCGGACGATGTCCGGTGCGCCGTGGCCGCGTGCGTCTGTCTGGTGCGGGGGGTGGGCGGGGGCTTCGGGGGCGTCACTTCCGCCAGGGCAGCTCCGCCGTCACCGTCGTCGGCCCGCCCACCGGCGAGTCGACGACCAGGATCCCGTCCACCGCGTCGAGCCGCTCCGCGAGACCGGCCAGACCGCTGCCCGCCGAGGTGTTCGCGCCGCCCCGGCCGTCGTCCGAGACCTGGAGCATCAGCCGGTTCTCCACCCGCCACACGTCCACCGAGGCGCGGTTCGCCCGGGAGTGCTTGCTCACGTTCTGCAACAGCTCCGAGACGGTGAAGTACGCGATGCCCTCGATGGCCGCCGCCGGCCGGTACTCCAGGTCGACCTCGACCTGCACCGGGACGGTGCAGCGGGAGGCGACGGAGGACAGCGCCGCGTCCAGACCCCGGTCGGTGAGGACCGCCGGATGGATGCCCCGCGCCAGGTCGCGCAGCTCCTGGAGCGCGACCTTGACCTCGCCGTGCGCCTCGTCGACCATCCGCGCCGCCGCCTGCGGGTCGGCCAGCAGCTTCTCCTTCGCCAGCCCCAGGTCCATGGCCAGCGCCACGAGCCGGGCCTGCGCCCCGTCGTGCAGGTCACGCTCGATACGGCGCAGGTCCGCGGCCGCGGTGTCGACCACGACACCCCGGTCCGACTCCAGCTCGGAGACGCGCGTCGCCAGCTTGGACGGGCCGAGCAGACCGGCGACCAACAGCCGGTCCACGCCGGTCAGTCCACGGACCAGCCACGGCGAGGCGAGGACGAGGACGAGCCCCACGACGCTGGTGGCGGCTATCTCGAACGGGATGTCCACGTAGAAATCCCTGGAGCCGTCGCTGAAGACCGCGATGCCGTCCTGGTTCAGATACGCGGGGAAAACCCACTGCCACAGCGGATAGAGGAAGAGGCTCCAGCTGGTGACGACGAAGGTCACGGACGTGACGAAGGAGAACATCACCCACGGGAAGTGCAGGATGCCGTAGAGCACGTGACGCCAGGAGACGCCGCTCTTGAGAACCGCGCCGACCCAGGACATCAATCCCGCCTTCTCCCCCCGCACGGGCAGCGGGCTCGCGACGTCCAGATCGAGCAGCGCCCGCGCCCTGGCCCGCTCGACCGCGCCCAGGCCCCGGCAGCCGACGAGCGCGGCGGCCAGCAGCGGAATGCCGAGGAAGGTCACGAGCAGCCCCGCGCTGACGGAGAGCATCGTCACCACATAGACGAAGAAGAGGATGCCCATCGGAAGGTTGAGGAGGAGATAGACGAACTCCTTCACCATCCGGGCCCCGAACGGAGCGCGCAGTGCCAGGGGAAGGGTGTGGCGCTGTAGCTGTGTCCGTGAGCCGTAGTCCGTGGCCATCGTGTCGTCCGTTCTGCGAGCGGGGCGGTCGGGCTTCTTCTTGTGTCTCTATGCTCATCCGCCGGCGGCGCCCGCACCATGAGGTCGGTATCCGTCTTCACCCTGGGGTTTTCCCCACCCCCGTGGTGCGGTTCTACGCCCCCGGGGGCCGGTTCCGCTCCCGCTCGGGACGCTTGTGCTCCTGGCGCTCCCGCCCGGGGCGTTCGCGCTCACGCCAGGGCAGCTCGGCCGTGACGACCGTCGGCCCCCCGACCGGCGAGTCGAGCACGAAGAGCCCGTCCACGGCGCCCAGCCGCTCGGCCAGCCCCGCCATGCCCGTACCGCCGTCCAGCCGCGCGCCACCGCGCCCGTCGTCCTCGATCTGGATCAGCAGCCGGTTCTCCGCCCGCCATACCTCGACGCTGGCCATCCGCGCCCCGCTGTGTTTGCTCACGTTCTGCAACAGCTCCGAGACGGTGAAGTACGCGATGCCCTCGATCGCCGCAGCCGGCCGCTCGGCCAGCTCGACATCGACCTTGACCGGGACGGTGCAGCGGGACGCCACGGACGACAGCGCGGCGTCCAGGCCCCGGTCCGTCAGGACGGCCGGATGGATGCCCCGCGCGAGATCGCGCAGCTCCTGAAGGGCCAGCTTCACCTCGCCGTGCGCCTCGTCGACCATGCTCGCCGCCGCTTCCGGATCCTCCAGCAGCTTCTCCTTCGCGAGACCGAGCCCCATGGCCAGCGCCACCAGCCGGGCCTGCGCCCCGTCGTGCAGATCGCGCTCGATACGGCGCAGATCGGCGGCGGCCGTGTCCACGACGACGCCCCGGTCCGACTCCAGCTCCGCGATCCGGCTCTCCAACTCGTCCGACGGCGAGAGCAGCCCGCGCACCAGCGCCCGGTCCACGTTGGTCAGACCGCGCGCGATGTGCGGCAGCACCGGCCACAGGACGAACAGGCTCACCAGGGTGATCGCGAACGTCAGGATTCCCCACGGCAGCCGGATGAACTCGTACAGCACTGTCCGCCAGCCCACCGGATCCTTCAGCCCCGTCCACATCCACGAGAAGAACCCCTCGGTGCCGCGCGCCCGCCTCTCGCTGCGGCTGCGGCCACGCAGCGGGCTCGGCTCGTCGATCCGGAGGCCCAGCAGCCCGCGCGCCCGTGCCCGCTCGGCCTTGCCCAGCAGCCGGGCACCGGCCAGGCCACCGGTGAGCCAGGGCAGACCGATCACGGTGACGGACAGGAGGACACCGGTGGGCACGACGACCACGACGTAGATGAAGCCGGCGACCGAGACCGGCAGATTGGCGAGGAGATGCGCGATCTCCTTCCAGGTGTGCCGGTCGAAGGCGAAACGGGGCGGGGGCGGTGGCCGGTCGTCGTCGGGGACGTTTTCACGGGCGTTCATAACGCCCTAGCCTGCCCGGCCGCGGGAGCCCACGCCATGGGGTGACTGGGAGAGCCGTGGTGGGGATAACCCCACCAATCCGCGACCACCGTGAAGGGGCGGCCCGACCAGCACTGGGACCTGCCGGTGCCGGACCGGGTCATGACCCTGCCATGACTGATGCGCGACCGACTGCTTACGGTCCCTTTAGCAGGGCCTAGACTCCCGTCCGTACGGATCACCGATGGGCGGAACGAGGGGCGGGTGGCGGACGTGCCGGAACCGGCCGTTCTCGCGTCGGAGTACTTCCAGAGCTACTCGGTGGTCGGACTGCTCGCGGTCGTCGGCGTACTCTTCGTCGCCGTGGCCTTCGGAGCGGGCCGACTGCTGCGGCCGGTGGTACCGACGCCCGAGAAGCTGCTTACGTACGAATGCGGTGTCGACCCGGTGGGCGAGGGCTGGGCACACACCCAGGTCCGCTATTACGTGTACGCCTTCCTGTACGTCATCTTCGCCGTCGACTCGATCTTCCTCTTCCCGTGGGCGACGGTCTTCGCGGCCCCGGGATACGGCGCGACGACGCTCGTCGAGATGTTCATCTTCCTCGGCTTCCTGGCCGTAGGACTGCTCTACGCATGGAAGAAGGGCGTCCTGGAATGGACGTGACCCCCGCCGACCCCACGGCCCCGGCCCCGTCCTCGGCGCCGGCGCCGGTCGACCTGCCGAATCCGCAACGCCTCGGCGTGCTCTCCCGACTGGCGCCCCAGCCGATGAAGGTGGTCCTCAACTGGGGCCGCCGCTACAGCCTCTGGGTCTTCAACTTCGGACTCGCCTGCTGCGCCATCGAGTTCATCGCCGCGTCGATGGCCCGGCACGACTTCATCCGGCTCGGCGTCATCCCCCTCGCGCCGGGCCCGCGCCAGGCCGACCTGATGGTCGTGTCGGGCACGGTCACGGACAAGATGGCACCGGCGGTGAAGCGGCTGTTCGAGCAGATGCCCGAGCCGAAGTACGTGATCTCCTTCGGCGCCTGCTCCAACTGCGGTGGCCCGTACTGGGACTCGTACTCCGTCACGAAGGGCGTCGACCAGATCATCCCGGTCGACGTCTACGTACCGGGCTGCCCGCCGCGCCCCGAGGCGCTGCTCCAGGGGATCCTCAAGCTCCAGGAGAAGATCTCCCGCGAGTCGTTGGGGGAGCGTTACGGCTCCGGGGGCCAGCGGCCCAGCACGGCCGCGCTGCGCAGCGGGCTGGTGGCGGCGCCGCCGACGCCGGGGGAGAGCGCCTGATGACTTCCGACGCGCATGACGCGTACGACAGCCTCCCCGGCGGTGTCACCGAGATCTTCGGCGCGGACGCCACGGCGGAGCACGCGTACGACCTGCTGACGGTCGACGTCCCCGCCGCCGACTGGTTGACCGCGCTCGAAACCGCCCGTGACCGGCTCGGATGCACCTACTTCGACTGGCTGAGCGCCGTCGACGAACCGGGCGCCGGCTTCCGCGTCAGCGCACACGTCGCGTCGGTCGCGCCCCGGGCCGTACGCCGTCTGCTGGTCCGTACGACCGTCCCGCACGAGGCCGCCGAACTGCCCACGGCCATCGGGGTCTACGCGGGCGCGGGCTGGCACGAGCGCGAGACGTACGAGATGTTCGGCGTCACCTTCACCGACCACCCCAACCTGGTGCACCTGCTGCTGCCCGAAGCCTTCGAGGGCCACCCGCTGCGCAAGGACTTCGTCCTGGCGGCCCGGGTCGCGAAGGCATGGCCGGGCGCGAAGGAACCGGGCGAGTCCGCGCCGGGCCACGCGGCCCCCAAGCGCCGCCAGATGCTCCCCCCGGGCGTCCCGGACCCGAACGAGTGGGGCCCGCTGAAGGGCCAACTCCCCCCGGCCCCCACCCGCCCGGCCCGCACCGCCCGCGCGGCGGCGGACCGCCCGCCCCGCCGCACCCGCAGCGTCTCGGAAGGCTCCACCACCCAACAACCCCCCACCCCCGAGCCCTCCCCAACCCCCACTCCGGCCCCTTGGCACGCCCCCACCCCGGCCTTCGACCCGCCCACCGAGAAGAGGGACACCGCCCCGGCCTCGGACGCCGGGGCGAAGCCCTCGGCCGACCCGACCCCGGACGCGGGCCGAACGCCGAGGCTGGCGCCCGGCGTTGAGCCGACGCCTGATTCGCGGGCCGAGCCCGCGCCCGAATCCGAGTCGCCGTCGGGCACAACGCCCAAGCCCGCGCCGGATGCCGAGGCGCAGCCTCCGGCCGAGCAGACCCCGGCCCCGGCCACAGAGCCGGGCCAGGACCCCGAGCCGGACGCGGGACGGGCCGCCGAGGCCGAACCCGGCCCCGGCGCGGGTGACTCCGCCCACCGCAAGGGCGAATCCGGCCCCGGCACGGGCGCCCCCGGCTCCGACGAGCGCCCCGGAGGAGACGCGTGAACGACGTGTTCGACGTCGCCATTCGGTTGGTCATCGTCTTCGCCGCATTCCTCGTTCTTCCCCTCGTCGTCGGGCAGACCGAGCACAAGGTCATGGCCCACATGCAGGGGCGTCTCGGGCCCATGTACGTCGGGGGGTTTCACGGGTGGGCCCAACTCGTCGCCGACGGGGTCAAGTTCGCGCAGAAGGAAGACATCGTCCCGGCCGCCGCCGACCGGCGGATCTTTCAGCTCGCGCCGGCCGTCGCCCTGCTGCCGTACCTCCTCGTACTCGTCGTCATCCCGATCGGGCCCCAGGAGGGCGCCGTCGGTGAGGTCGTCGACGCGGGGATCTTCTTCGTCCTCGCCGTGATGGGCGTCGGCGTCCTCGGGTCGCTCATGGCCGGCTGGGCGTCGGCCAACAAGTTCTCCCTGCTCGGTGGTCTCCGTACCGCCGCCCAACTGCTCGCCTACGAGCTGCCGATGCTGCTCACGGCCGCCTCCGTCGCGATGGCCGCCGGCACCGTCTCCCTCCCCGGCATCCTCAACGCCTTCGAGTGGTGGTGGGTGCCCTGGCAGATCGTCGGCGCCCTCGTCTTCTTCGTCGCCGGGCTCGCCGAACTCCAGCGCCCGCCCTTCGACATGCCGGTCGCCGACTCCGAGATCATCTTCGGCGCGTACACCGAGTACACCGGTCTGCGGTTCGCGCTGTTCCTGCTCGCCGAGTACGCGGGCATCGTCGTCCTGTGCGGACTGACCACCGTCCTTTTCCTCGGCGGCTGGCACAGCCCGTTCGGCGGTCACGACCTCGGCTGGCTCTGGACGCTCCTCAAGACGTTCCTCCTCGCCTTCGTCGTCATCTGGCTGCGCGTCAGCTATCCGCGGCTGCGCGAGGACCAGCTCCAGAAGCTCGCCTGGACCGTTCTCATCCCGCTCGCCCTCGCCCAGATCGCCCTCACCGGCATCGTCAAGGTGGTGATCCAGTAAGTGCCTCCGATCCCCGGAAGCGGCCTGGCCAAGGGGCTGGCCGTCACCCTTCGTACGATGACCAGAAGGTCCGTCACCGAGCGGTACCCGGACACCCTGCCCGAACTCCCGCCCCGCAGCCGGGGCGTGATCGGCCTGTTCGAGGAGAACTGCACGGTCTGCATGCTCTGCGCCCGTGAGTGCCCCGACTGGTGCATCTACATCGACTCCCACAAGGAGACGCTGCCCGCCGCCGCCCCCGGCGGACGCGAGCGCAGCCGGAACGTCCTCGACCGGTTCGCCATCGACTTCTCCCTCTGCATGTACTGCGGTATCTGCATCGAGGTCTGTCCTTTCGACGCGCTGTTCTGGTCACCGGAGTTCGAGTACGCGGAGACGGACATCCTGGAACTCACCCACGAGCGCGACAAACTCCGCGAGTGGATGTGGACCGTGCCCGCCCCGCCCGCCCTCGACCCGGGCGCCGAGGAGCCGAAGGAGATCGCCGCCGCCCGCAAGACGGCGGACAAGCTCGCCGCGACGCAAGCCGCCGCAGAGGCCGCGACACAAGCCGCCGCGCACGCCGCCGCGCAGCAGGAGGACGGCGAGTGACCCCTCTCGCGGCCGGCCACCCCGGCTTCCTCTCCCCGACCGGCGTCGAGATCGCCTTCGTCCTCGTCGGTCTCGTCACCCTCGGCGCGGCCGTCATCACCGTCACGACCAAGCAACTCGTGCACGCCGCCCTGTGGCTCGTCGTCGCGCTCGGCGGCCTGGCCGTCGAATACCTGCTGCTGACGGCCGAGTTCATCGCCTGGGTGCAGGTCCTGATCTACGTCGGCTCCGTCGTCGTCCTCCTGCTCTTCGGGCTGATGCTGACGAAGGCCCCCATCGGCCGTTCCCCGGACGCGGATTCGGAGAACCGGTGGGTCGCGCTCGCGGTGGCCCTCACCGCCGCCGTCGCGCTGGTGTGGGTCGTCGTCGACGCGTTCCGTACGACCTGGATCGAACTCGACGGCCCCGCCCAGGGATCCACCGAGGTCTCCGGCCAGTTCCTCTTCCGGCACTGGGTGCTGCCCTTCGAAGCGCTCTCCGTCCTGCTGCTCGCCGCGCTCATCGGCGCGATCGTCCTGTCCCGCAAGAGCGACGCCTCCGGCGGTCCTCGTGGCAAGGAGCAGCGCTGATGCATCTCGCCTATCCCGCCGTGCTCGCGGCGCTGCTGTTCTGCACCGGTCTGTACGGGGTGCTCGCCCGCCGCAACGCGATCCTCGTCCTCATGTCCGTCGAGCTGATGCTCAACGCCGTCAATCTCAACCTCGTCGCCTTCGACGTGTGGCTGCGCGACACCCTGCACGCCGGCCAGGCCCTGACCCTCTTCGTGATCGCCATCGCCGCCGCCGAGATCGGCATCGGCCTGGCGATCGTCCTGATGGTCTACCGCAACCGCGGCACCTCGGACGTCGACCGGCTCCGCGACAGCGTCGAGAGCGACGCGACCGACGAGGCGGCGACACGGTCCCTCGCGGTGGAGCACGCCGAAGCCGCCGCACGGGCAAAGAAGGCTGAGGCCACCGCGTGACCACGACCACCCTGGCCATCCTCGTCCCGGTCCTCCCCTTCCTCGGCGCGCTCGCCGGACTGCTCCTCGGCCGCACCGCCCCCGGCTTCGTCCGGCCGCTGGCCGTACTGCCGCCGCTGGCCGCCGCCGTCCTCGCCGCGATCGTCGCCGTACGCCAGAGCGACGGGCACGGCGGCACCCGCGCACCGATCGACGCCGCGACCCAGCTCACTCCCACGGGCTCGGTCCCGATCGATCTCGCCCTGCACATCGACGGGTTCGCCGCGCTCGTGGCGATCCTCGTGGGCGTCGTCGCGACATGCGTGCAGATCTACTCGACCGGCTATCTGCGCGACGACCCGCGCTACCCCTCGTACGCCGCGCTCGTCTCCCTCTTCACCTCCGCGATGCTGCTCGTCGTCTACTCCGGCGACCTGATGGTGCTGCTGGTCGGCTGGGAGATCATGGGCATCTGCTCGTACTTCCTCGTCGGCCACTACTGGGAGACACCCGAGGCACGCGCCGCCTCCCTGAAGGCGTTCCTGGTCACCAAGCTCGGTGATGTCCCTTTCCTGCTCGGTCTGTTCGCGCTCGCCGTCGACACCGGTACGTTCCGGATCACCGGCGTCCTCCAGGCCGTCGGCGACGGCGGGCTCGACCACCCCACCGTGATCGCGCTGCTGCTGATCGCCGGTGTCGCGGGCAAGTCGGCCCAATTCCCGCTGCACACCTGGCTGCCCGACGCCATGGCCGGCCCCACCCCCGTCTCCGCGCTGATCCACGCGGCGACGATGGTCGCCGCCGGTGTCTACTTCGTCGCCCGTCTCCTTCCCGTCTTCGCCGCCTCGGCCGCGGCGCTGACCGTGCTCGCGGTGATGGCCGCGATCACGATGGTCGGCTCGGCGCTCGCCGCCCTCGCCCAGGACGACATCAAACGCGTCCTCGCCTACTCGACCATCGGCCAACTCGGCTACATGTCGGGCGCCCTGGCCGTGGGCGACCGGGGCGCGGCCGTCTTCCATCTCATCTCGCACGGCGCCTTCAAGGCGCTTCTCTTCCTCGGCGCCGGTGTGATCATCCACGCCGCCGGCACCAACTCGCTCGCCGCGATGTCCCGGATGCGCGGCCTCGCCACACGCGTACCCGACGCCTACTGGACGATGACGATCGCGCTGCTCGCGCTCGCGGCCATCCCGCCCTTCGCCGGCTTCTTCTCCAAGGAAGCCGTCCTCGTCGCCGCCGAGCACACGGCATTCGGTGAATCCGACATCGCCCCGTCCTTCGCCGGCTGGACCGTACTGGTCGCCGGTCTGCTCACCGCCCTCCTCACCGCCGCCTACGCCACCCGCCTGTGGCTCCTCGCCTTCCGGGGCCGGGGCGCCGAAGCGGCCGACCACGGCAAACAGCCCCTGTCGATGAACGCCGTCCTGTGGGTGCTGGCCGTCCCCTCGCTCGCCTTCGGCCTGACCGTCGGTCTCATCGCCCCCTGGCTCGACGCCGACAGCCTCGCCCCGACGGTCACCACCTCCGTACTCGGCACGGGCGTCGCGCTCGTCGGCGGACTGGTCACCTACGGCGCCTGGACGCACACCACGGCACTCGCCGCCCGCACCCCCATGGGCGCCGTCGCCGCACACCCCGACGCCGAGCCCGCCCTCTCCGAGGTCGAGGCCATGACCAGCCACACCCCCGCCTACGGCGACATCGCCTCGGCCCCCGACCCCGCCGACCCCGGCCGGCTCCTGCTCGGCAGGCTCCACCCGCACGCCGCCGCCGGCTTCCACCTGGACGCCGTCTACCGCGTCCTGTTCCAACGCCCGGTCCAGGGCGCGGCCCGGCTGGTCCGCTTCCTCGACCGCGAGGTCGTCGACACGTACGTACGCGGGGCGGGCACCGGCACCCGCTGGCTGGGCGCCGCCGTACGCGGCGCGCAGACCGGCAATGTGCAGACCTACCTGGGCGCCCTGCTCGCCGGAACGGTCGTCCTGGCGATCGCCGCCGTACTCGTCGCCGCCGGAGCGTGAGCCGTGATCGATATCAGCCCGTCCGTGATGCAGTTCCTTCTCGCGTTCATCGTCGTCGCCCCCCTGCTGGGCGCGGCGGCGGCGCTCCTGCCCGCCCCGCCCGGACTCCGGGGCACCGGCCCCGACCAGGCCGTCCTGCGCCACGGTGTGACCGTCACCGGCGCGATCCTCATCGCCGCGATCGTCCTCGCGCTCGGCTTCGACCACGACCGGCCGTCGAGGATCCAGGCCACGACCGACATCAGCTGGATCGCCGCACTCGACGTGCGGATCCACCTCGGTGTCGACGGCATCTCTCTCCCCCTTCTGGTCCTGACCGCGCTGCTGACCTTCCTCTGCGCGCTCTACAGCTACTTCGAGCCCCCGGCGGGCGCGTCCCCGAAGGCCTTCGTCGCCCTGCTGCTCGTCCTCGAATCCGGCACCCTCGCCACCTTCGCCGTCCTCGATCTGCTGCTGTTCTTCCTGGCCTTCGAGATGGTGCTCATCCCCATGTACTTCCTCATCGCCCGCTGGGGCGGTGCCGAACGGCAGGCCGCCGCCTGGAAGTTCATCCTCTACACGCTGCTCGGTTCCGTGGTCATGCTGCTCGGCCTGCTGCTCGTCGGGCTGCACGCGGGCACATTCGACATGGTGGCACTCGCCACTGACAACGGCTCGGGACTGAGTAAATCCGTGCAGGTCACGGCCGTTCTGGCGATCGGGATCGGGCTCGCGGTCAAGACCCCGATGTGGCCGCTGCACAGCTGGCTCCCGGACGCCCACACCGCCGCCCCGACGGTCGGATCGGTGCTCCTCGCCGGAGTCATGCTCAAGATGGGTACGTACGGTTTCGTCCGTATCGTCCTGCCCATCGCGCCCGACGGAACGCGCACCTTCGCGCCGTATCTCGCCGCCTTCGCCGTCGTCGGCATCATCTACGGTTCCCTGGCCTGCCTCGCCCTCGCCCGCCGGGGCGCGGGCGGCGACCTCAAGCGCCTGATCGCGTACTCCTCCGTCGGCCACATGGGCTTCGTGCTCCTGGGCATCGCGTCCATGACCCCCACCGGCGTCAACGGCGCGCTGTTCGCGAACGTCGCCCACGGCCTCATCACCGGACTGCTCTTCTTCCTGGTCGGAGCGCTCAAGGACCGGTACGGCACCGCCGACCTCGACACGCTCGCCGGCGCCACCGGCGCGGCGCTGTACGGCCGCGCGCCGCGCCTCGGCGGCCTGCTCGCCTTTGCCGCCGTCGCCTCGCTCGGCCTGCCCGGACTCGCCGGATTCTGGGGCGAGATGCTCGCCATGTTCGGCGCGTTCGACCCCGCGCCCGGCCTCAGCCGCCCCGCGTTCGTCACCTTCACGGCCATCGCCTGCTTCGGCACGCTGCTCACCGCCGCGTATCTGCTGATCGTGGTCCGCCGGGTCTGCATGGGCGCGGTCCGGCCGGCCGCGGGGGCCAAGACGACGGGCCCGGCGCCCGAACTCGCCGACGTCCAGGGCTACGAACTCGCCGCCTGGACCCCGCTCGTCGCCCTCACCGTCCTCGCCGGACTCTGGCCCGCCGTCCTCCTCGGCCTCACCGACCCGGCCGTGCAGAAGCTTCTCGCAGGAGGCAAGTCGTGATCGTGGCCGCTGCCCAGGGCGCCGCCGACAGCGCCGCCAGCCTCGTCCAGTCGGTCGACTGGCTCGCCATCGCGCCCCCGGCGCTCACCGCCGCCGTCGCCCTGATCGTCCTGGTCGCCGACCTGTTCGTCCCCGACCGCCGCAAGCCGCTCCTCGGCGCCCTCTCCGTCGCCGGCCTCGCCGCCGCGCTCCTGCTGCTGATCCCGCTGCGCGCCGGCGACCGCGCGACCTTCTGCCTGACGTCCGACGCCGACGTGTGCAGCTACACCGTCGACCAGTTCACGCTCGTCATCCAGCTGCTCGTCCTCGGCGGCGCGCTGCTCACCGCCCTGCTGTCCGTCACCGAACTCGGCGGCGGCACGGGCGACGGCGAGCGGCGCGGGCAGCTCCCGCCGGGCGAGTTCTGGTTCCTGCTGCTCTCCTCGGCGGCCGGCGCCGCCCTCCTGCCCGCCGCCCGCGACCTCGCCACCCTCGTCGTCGCCCTCGAAGTCGCCACCCTCCCCGCCTTCGCGCTGGTCGGCCTCAAGCGCGGCGACCGCCTCTCCTCCGAGGCGGCGCTGAAGTTCTTCCTCTCCTCCGTGACGGCCACCGCCGTCATGCTGCTGGGCGTCAGCTTCGTGTACGCCACCACCGGCACCCTGCATCTCACCGAGATCGCCGGCCGGCTCGACGACGTCCCCGGCGAATTCGAGACGCTGGCGTCGGCGGGCGTCGCCCTGACCCTCGTCGGCTTCGCCTTCAAGGCCGCCGCCGCGCCCTTCCACTTCTGGGTCCCCGACACCTACGTCGGCGCCCCGCTGCCGATCGCCGCGTATCTCTCCGTCGTCGGCAAGGCCGTCGGATTCTCCGGTCTGATCCTGGTGACGGTCATCGCCTTCCCCAGCCACTCCGACGTCTGGGGCCCGGCCGTCGCCGTGCTCGCCGCGCTCACCATGACCGTCGGCAACGTCGCCGCGCTGCGCCAGTCGGCCACGCGCGCGTGGAGCGCGGTCCGGCTCCTCGCGTGGTCGTCCGTCGCCCAGGCCGGCTATCTGCTGGTGCCGATCGCGGCGGCGGCGTACGCCGGCACGGACCAGATCGGCTCCACCGTCGCGTACGCCCTGATGTACGCCGTCGTGAACCTCGGCGCCTTCGCCATCGCCGCCCTCGTGGCCCGTACGAAGCCGCTGAACCGCCTCGTGGACTACCGCGCCCTCGCCTCCGAGCGCCCCCTCGTCGCGCTCGCCATGGGCTTCTTCCTGCTCTGCCTCGCCGGACTGCCGCCCGGCGTCATCGGCCTCTTCGCGAAGGTCACGGTCTTCTCCTCGGCCGTCGACGCGGGCCTCGGCTGGCTGGCCGTCGTGATGGCCGTGAACGTCGTCGTCGCGCTCTTCTACTACCTCCAGTGGACGGCGGCCCTCTTCCGCGCCCCGGAGCCGGCTGACAGCCCCCACAGCCCCGACAGCCCCGACAACCCCGGCAGCCCGGCCGCCGAGCCCGCCCTCCGGCCCGCGGGCGCCCTCGCCGCCCACCGCGCCCCGGCCCCGGTCCTCGCCGCGATCGGCCTCACCGCCGCCGCCGGAGTCGCGCTCTCCGGAGCGCCCCAGCTGGTCCTCCGTTTCGCCGCCGAAACCCTCTTCTGAGGCTTCCACCGCCCCGGCCGCCACCCGTACGGCGTACACCCCCGTGCGGGCGGGCCGGGGAACCCGTGACCCTCGCCTGGCGTTGACCAGTGAGGAAGGGTCCACTGGAGAGTGGAGCAATATCACGTAGAGGGTTCCCCTGCCGCACGATTTGGAGGGCGTTCCGTGCACCGCCGGCACAACGGGTTGAGGACCGCCGCACTCCTCGGGGGACTGTCCGCACTCATCATCGTCATCGGCAGCGTCTTCGGCCGGACAGGCCTGATCGTCGCGGTCGTCGTCGCGCTGGGTACGAACGCGTACGCGTACTGGAACAGCGACAAGCTCGCCCTGCGCGCCATGCGCGCGCGTCCGGTCAGCGAATTCGAGGCACCGGAGCTGTACCGCATCGTCCGCGAGCTCTCCACCACCGCCCGCCAGCCGATGCCACGGCTCTACATCTCACCGACCCAGGCGCCCAACGCGTTCGCCACGGGCCGCAACCCGCGCAACGCGGCCGTCTGTTGCACGGACGGCATCCTCCAGATCCTCGACGAGCAGGAGCTGCGCGGAGTCCTCGGTCACGAGCTGAGCCATGTCTACAACCGCGACATCCTGATCTCCTCGGTCGCCGGCGCCCTCGCCTCGGTCGTGATGTTCCTGGTGAACTTCGCCTGGCTCATCCCCATCGGCCGCTCGGACGACGACGAGGGCCCCGGCCTCGTCGGCATGCTCCTGGTGATGCTCCTCGGCCCGCTGGCCGCCTCGGTGATCCAGCTGGCCGTGAGCCGTTCCCGGGAGTACGAGGCGGACGCGTCCGGCGCGCAGCTCACCGGCGACCCGCTGGCCCTCGCGAGCGCCCTGCGCAAGCTCGAAGCCGGTACGAAGCAGCTCCCGTTGCCGCCCGAGCCGCGGATCGAGACGGCGAGTCATCTCATGATCGCTAATCCGTTCAGGCCCGGGCAGGGTGTATCGAGAATGTTCTCCACGCATCCGCCGATGGCGGAGCGTATCGCCCGACTAGAACAGATGGCAGGTGGCCGTCCATGAAGACAATCCTCAACATCATCTGGCTGGTTGTGAGTGGCTTCTGGCTGTTCCTCGGATACATCCTCGCGGGGCTGCTGCTGTGCATCACGGTCATCGGGATCCCGTTCGGGCTGGCCTCTTTCCGGATCGCGCGCTACGCGCTGTGGCCGTTCGGCTACACGACGGTGGAGCGCCGGGACGCGGGATCACCCTCGTTCGTCGGCAATGTGCTGTGGTTGGTCCTGGCCGGCTGGTGGCTCGCGCTCGGTCATATCTTCACCGGGATCGCGCTCTGCGTGACGATCATCGGCATCCCCCTGGGCATCGCCAACTTCAAGCTGATCCCCGTCTCGCTGCTGCCCTTCGGCCGCGAAGTCGTCCGTACGGAGGAGGCGTTCGCCGGCTGGTGAGCGCGACCGCTCAGCCGCGCCGTACGGCGTACACGGCCGCTCCCAGCAGCAGTACGGCGGCGCCCGCCACCACAGACGGGACGGGCAGCGCGAAGGCCAGCACGGCACAGCCCACCAGGCCCACCGCCGCCCGCACCCGTACCCGCACCCCGGCCGAACCGAGCGTCCACGCGGACGCGTTGGCGATCGCGTAGTACGCCAGCACCCCGAACGACGAGAAGCCGATCGCCCCGCGTACGTCCACCGTCGCCGCCAGCACCGCCACCACCGCGCCCACCGCCAGCTCCGCCCGGTGCGGTACCTGGAAGCGGGGATGCACGGCGGCCAGGGCGCGCGGCAGCCGCCCGTCCCGTGCCATCGCCAGCGTCGTACGGGAGACCCCGAGGATCAGGGCCAGTAGCGCCCCGAGCGCCGCCACGGCGGCCCCGACGCGCACCACGGGCACCAGCCAGGACGCCCCGGCGGCCCGTACGGCATCGGCCAGGGGAGCCCCTGAGCGCCCCAACTCCCCGGCGCCGAGGACCGAGAGGGCCGCCACCGCCACGCACGCGTAGACGGCCAGCACGAGGCCGAGGGCCAGCGGGACGGCGCGCGGGATCGTACGGGCCGGGTCACGCACCTCCTCGCCGAGTGTGGTGATGCGGGCGTATCCGGCGAAGGCGAAGAACAGCAGCCCGGCGGCCTGCAACACCCCGTGCGCCGACACCGACCCCGACCCCGACACCGACGCGGGGCCACCCGCCGAGCCCGCCTCCGTACCCAGGCCGAGCCCGAGCCGCCCCGCGTCGGCCGCGTCCGAGCCCAGCGACACCACCACGACGGCCGCGAGGACCCCCAGCACCACCGCGACGATCACCCGGGTCAGCGTCGCCGACTTCTGTACGCCTCCGTAGTTCACGGCGGTCAGGACCACCACCGCCGCGACCGCCACCGCGTGCGCCTGCCCCGGCCACACGTACGCCCCGACGGTCAGCGCCATCGCCGCGCACGAGGCGGTCTTGCCGACCACGAAGGCCCAGCCCGCCAGCCAGCCCCAGAACGGCCCCAGGCGCTCCCGGCCGTACACGTATGTCCCGCCCGAGGCCGGGTAGTCGACCGCCAGCCGGGCCGACGACATCGCGTTGCAGTACGCCACCAGGGCGGCCACCGCCAGCCCCCACAGCAGGCCGGTCCCGGCCGCCCCGGCCGCCGGTCCGAGCGCGACGAAGACCCCGGCCCCGAGCATCGCCCCCAGCCCGACGACGACGGCGTCGAACACCCCCAGCGTGCGACGCAACTGCTGTGTCATACGCCGCACGCTACCGATCTCCGCAACCGCGGCCCCTCCAACGGACGTCTTCCCGTACAACACCGCACGAAAGGCAGGTTCACGGTATGACCCTCATCGGCTGGCTCGTCCTCGGACTCCTCGCCGGAGCCGTCGCCAAGATCCTGCTGCCCGGCCGCGACCCGGGCGGCCTGGTCGGCACGACCCTCATCGGTATCGCGGGCGCCTTCATCGGCGGCTGGATATCGTCCCGTTGGCTGGACCGCCCGATCACCAGCGACTTCTACGACGGCGCCACCTGGGCGGCGGCGATCGGCGGCTCACTGGTGCTGCTGATCATCTACCGCGTCCTCTTCGGCCACTCCCGCTCCCGCTGACGCGCCTCAGCCGCCGCCGACGCCCCCGAGGTCACCAAGGCCGTCACCACCGCGGTCACCGGGGCCGTCACCACCGCCGAGCCCGGTCTCGCGCAGCGTGATGTTCAGCCGCCCGGCGCGCATCCCGCTCGCCGGGTCGGCGGTCCCCGGACACACCTTGGGGACACCGTGGAACGCGAGCCTGGACGCCCCGCCGAAGACGAACAGATCGCCGGACCCCAACTCGACATCCGTATAAGGACGCGTCCGCGTCCGTGTGTTGCCGAAGCGGAAGACACAGCTGTCACCGATGCTCAGCGACACCACGGGCGCCCCGGACCTCTCGTCCTTGTCCTGGTGCATGCCCATCCTGGCGTCGCCGTCGTAGAAGTTGACCAGCGCCGTGTCCGGCGCGTAGCCGGCCCCGGCCCCCGCCCCGTACGCCTCGTCGAGCGCCGCGCGCCCCAACTCCCCGAGCCATCCGGGAAACGGCGCGACCCGTGCCCCGTTCACATCCCCGGCGGTCCGCGTGTAGCGGTACGGCTGCCAGTGCCACCCCAGGCACACCGTCCGCACCGACATCACACCCCCGTTGGGCAGGGTGGTGTGCCGCATGGGCACCGGCCCCGACGCCCACCCCCGGCACGCCTCCACCAACTCCCGCTGCCGCGCGGCGTCCAGCCAGCCGGGCACATGTACGGCCCCGTCGGCGACGACGGCCCGCGCCCGCGGGAACAACGCCTCATCCATGCCCGCACCCCACTCCCGTGCCCGGCCCCGTGCGTCCGCCGAGCGGAACGCGGCGAGGGCCCCGGCCGGGAACGCCCCCGGCCGACCACCCCCGTACGCCCACGGACCCGCTGGTCAGCGGTAGTTCACATACTGCAGGGCGAAGTCGAAGTCCTGGCCCTTCAACAGCGCCTGTACGGCCTGGAGATCGTCCCGGCTCTTCGAGCTGACCCGCAGCTCGTCGCCCTGCACCAGCGCCTTGACGCCCTTGGGGCCCTCATCGCGGATGATCTTGGCGACCTTCTTCGCGTTCTCCTGGGTGATGCCCTCCTCGATGGAGGCGAAGATCTTGTACTCCCTGCCGGACTGCTGCGGCTCGCCCGCGTCCAGCGCCTTCAGCGAGATGCCCCGCTTGATCAGCTTGGACTGGAAGACGTCGAGGATCGCGCTGACCCGCTCCTCGGTGTTGGCCTGCATGAGGATCTTCTCGCCGGACCAGGCGATCGAGGCTCCGACGTTCTTGAAGTCGTACCGCTGGGAGACCTCCTTCGCGGTCTGGTTGAGGGCGTTGTCGACCTCCTGCCGCTCGACCTTCGAGACGATGTCGAAACTGGAGTCGGCCATGTCCTGTGGCTCCTTGTATCGGGTACTGGAAAGAGTGCTGCGACTCTCGCGCAACTGATGCCGAAAGTACGGCCGGGCTCCCGGCCCGCTCCCGCAAAGCCTAGTCATCTCCGCCCCCTCCCGGCCTGATCAATGCGGTGGCGGAGCACCCCCACCCATCGGGTATCGTTTACGTCGTTGCCACGGAGCGGCGCACACAGCGACCGTCCTGCGGCTACATCCCATGGCGGTGTGCCCGAGTGGCCAATGGGAGCGGACTGTAAATCCGCCGGCTTAGCCTTCCCAGGTTCGAATCCTGGCGCCGCCACACGGAAATGATGGCCCCTGACCAGCAGAAATGCCGGTCAGGGGCCATCTTCGTCGGCTACCGGCCACCGACTACCGGCCACCGGGCGCGGGCTCGCTCAGACCGCCGACGCCGCGTTGCTCACCGCGTCCACGACCGGCACCGTCCCGCTGATCAGCTCCAGCGTCAGGCCCGCCGTGGCCGGTGACTCCACCAACTCCGCGAGCGTCGCGGCCACATCGTCGCGCGGCACCGGGCCGCGGCCGGTCGACGGCGCGAGATTCACCAGGCCCGTGCCCGCGTCGTTGGTGAGTATTCCGGGACGCAGCACCGTCGTGTCGAGCCCCGGCTGGGCCAGCACGTACGCGTCCGCCGCGCCCTTGGCCCGCAGGTAGTGGTCGAAGATGTCGTCGCCCTCGTGCCGGGCGTCGGCGCCCATGGAGGAGACGATCACATAGCGCCGTACCCCCGCCCGTACCGCCGCGTCGGCGAAGAGGACCGCCGCGCCCCGGTCGACGGTGTCCTTGCGTTCCGTGGTGCTGCCCGGCCCCGCCCCGGCGGCGAAGACCGCGGCGTCCGCGCCCTCCAGCGCGGCGGCGGCCTCGTCCGGCGAGGCCGTCTCCAGGTCGAGTACGACGGCCTCGGCGCCCGCCTCCCTCAGATCCGCAGCTTGTTCGGGCTTGCGGATGATGCCCGCGACCTCGTGTTCGCGCGCGGCGAGCAACCGCTCCAGCCGCAGCGCGATCTGACCGTGTCCTCCGGCAATGACAATTCGCATGCTCCCGACCGTACGTCCGCCGAGCCGTCGGCGCGCACGCACCACCTCCGTAGGAGGAGGATTTCGGCGGCGGGAGCGGTTCCACCGGCTCCGCGGGTTCCGGCGGGCGACGGCCTTCACGGCGCCGACTCCGGTCTGCCCTCCCGCCCCTGCCGTCCCTGTCGCGGCAGGTCCAGCGCCACGGCCACCGCCGAATCGCAGTACTCCCGCACGGCGTTCGTCCGCGCCACCACCCGGCCCCGGTGGATCACGATCCGGCTGTACGCCAGCGACAGCACCCCCTCCAGCCGCTCCCCGCGCACCGCGAGCAACTCGGCCGGGAAGCCCGCCTCCACCCGCACCTCCGGCAGCCGCATGGCCTCCCGCGCGGCCGTGCTCACCGTCTCGTACGCCTCCGCCGCCCGCAATCCTCCTTGGGAGGCCAGCAGATACGCCGCCTCCAGCGGATCCCCGCGGCCCACCGGGTTCGCCACGTCCCGTACGGCCCCGCTGCCCGCCGCCACCCGCACCCCGGCGGCACGCAGCAGCCGTACGGGCGCCACCCCGCGCTGCTCGACACCGCCGCAGCCGCCCTGGGGCAGCGAGACGACCGCCACACCGGCCGCCGCCAACTGGTCGGCCGCCCGGCCCGCGGCGTCCGCCGGCAGCCGGGAGAGCCCGGCACAGGGCCCGATCGAGACGCCGGGCCGCAGTCCGCCCGCCATCGCCGCGAGGCGCGCGAGCCGCGCCGGATCGCCGCCGTCCGTATGGAGGTCGACGCAGCAGCCGTGCTCGGCGGCGACCGTCAGCACCGCCTCCACGTATCCGGTCGGGTCGGGGTCGAGGTCGGGACAGCCGCCCACCACCCCGGCGCCCATCTTCACCGCGTCCCGCAGCATCGCGAGCCCGTCGGCGCCCGCGACCCCGGTCAGCAGGCGCGGCACGGCGACGACCGTCAGATCGCCGAGCCCGCGCAGCGAGCGCCGTGCCTGGAGCACCGCCTCCATAGGAGCCAACTCCTGCGCGTCACCGATCCGTACGTGGGTACGCAGCGCGGTCGCGCCGTGTCCGACCTGGAGCAACGCGGCCTCGGTCGCGCGGCGCTGGACGTCGTCGGGGTCGTACGAGACGGGCCCGTCCGACGCGACGGCGCTCAGCGCGGTGTCGCTGTGCGCGTGCGGTTCGGCGGGGGCGGGCAGGAGCAGATGCCCGTCGAGGTCCACGCACGAGCCGAGCGCGGTGAGACTGCCGGCCGTGCCGACGGCTTCGATCCGGCCGCCGCTCAGCCGTACGTCGACGACGCGGCCGTCGGTGAGCCGGGCCCCGCGCAGCAGCAGCGTGGTGGCGTTCGCGGTGGCGCCGTGTGACGGCTGCGGCTGGCTGTCGGGCATCGCGCTCCTGGTGGGGCTCCTGGGGCTGGGGTCTGGCGCTCCGGTGTGCATGATCACGCAGCGCGCGTCGAGCCTAGAGGCGCCCCGGGCGGGCTTCGAGGAGGAAGGAAATAGTCATACCGGCGTGGCTTCCCGTGGTGTAGGGAACGCCCTCCGGGCCTTTCGGCCGGGCCGTCCCCACACCGGCCCGACGGCCCTCCGGGGGCCCTCCGAGACGGAAGGGACAGGTGGGACGAGAGGCGGGCGGGAGACCGCGAAACGGATTTGGGCGATCGGCGACGGACCGTGTAATGTCTTCATCGCTCGCCCCAATAGCTCAGTCGGTAGAGCGTCTCCATGGTAAGGAGAAGGTCTACGGTTCGATTCCGTATTGGGGCTCAGATGTACGGCGCTCCTCGCCTCCGGGCGAGGAGATCCGACATCGCAGCGGTGTAGCTCAGTCGGTAGAGCAAGCGGCTCATAATCGCTGTGTCACCGGTTCAAGTCCGGTCACCGCTACACACGGTAGCCGATGGTGGGGGCGATCCTTCGATCGGCTACTCTTTTATGCGTTAACCCGTCAACCTGTCCAGGAGCACTCACGTGGCTGCCACCGACGTCCGCCCGAAGATCACGCTGGCCTGCGTGGAGTGCAAGGAGCGGAACTACATCACCAAGAAGAACCGGCGCAACAACCCGGACCGTCTTGAGATGAAGAAGCACTGCCCTCGTTGCAACTCGCACACGGCTCACCGCGAAACGCGCTGAACCAGGCTCGTACCCGAGGCCGCCCCCTTTAACGGGGGGCGGCCTCGTGTCGTTTACGGTGCCCGATCCATAGTTGTGCACCATTCATCAGGGCAGTCTCATCAGGAGGGAACGAGTCCATGGCGCTCGACCAGTCCTTCGTCGGGCGGACCTATCCGCCCACCGAGCCGTACGAGGTCGGCCGGGAGAAGATCCGAGAGTTCGCCGAGGCGGTGGGCGACGCCAATCCCGCGTACGCCGATCCGGACGCGGCGAAGGCGCTCGGCCACCTCGATGTGATCGCCCCGCCGACCTTCGTCTTCGCGATCACCTTCAAGGCGGCACGTGAGGTCATCGCCGATCCGCAGCTCGGTCTCGACTACAGCCGGGTCGTGCACGGCGACCAGAAGTTCGCGTACACCCGTCCCGTGCGGGCCGGTGACCGGCTGACCGTCACCTCGACCATCGAGGGCATCAAGTCGATGGCGGGCAACGACATCCTCGACGTCCGCGGCGAGGTGCACGACGAGGCGGGCGCGCACGTCGTGACCGCGTGGACCAAGCTGGTGGCGCGCGGCGCCGAGGAGGAGTGATGACGGTGGCCACGCGGATCGCCTACGCGGACGTCGAGATCGGTACGGAGCTGCCGGCCGCGAGCTTCCCGGTGACGCGCGACACCCTCGTGCGGTACGCGGGCGCGTCGGGGGACTTCAACCCGATCCACTGGAACGAGAAGTTCGCCCTGGAGGTCGGGCTGCCCGACGTCATCGCGCACGGCATGTTCACCATGGCCGAGGCGGTCCGGGTGGTGACCGACTGGGTGGGGGACCCGGGGGCCGTCGTCGAGTACGGCGTCCGCTTCACCAGGCCCGTCGTGGTGCCCAACGACAGTACGGGCGCGGTCATCGAGGTGACCGCCAAGGTCGCCGCCAAGCTCGAAGGCAACCGCGTACGGGTGGACCTGACGGCGACCAGCGAGGGCAAGAAGGTGCTGGGGATGTCCCGCGCCGTCGTCCAGCTGGTCTGAGTCCGGCTCCTGAGCGCCGGGGGCCCCGGCGCCGCGCGTTCGGATCCGGAGACGGACCGTCTCCGGATCCGAACGTACTCTGGTGCCGTGCAGGAACTCCACGACGCCCCCCTCGCCCCCCTGACCACCTTCCGCCTCGGCGGCCCCGTACCCCGGCTGCTCACCGCGACCACCGACGCCGAGGTCGTCGCGGCCGTGCGTGAGGCGGACGACGCGGGCACCCCGCTCCTGATCATCGGCGGCGGCAGCAACCTGGTCATCGGCGACAAGGGCTTCGACGGCACCGCCCTGCGGATCGCGACGCGCGGCTTCGACCTCACGGGTACGACGCTGGAGTTGGCCGCCGGCGAGATCTGGACCGACGCCGTCGCCCGTACCGTCGAGGCGGGCCTGGCGGGCATCGAGTGCCTGGCCGGCATCCCCGGCTCGGCCGGCGCCACGCCGATCCAGAACGTCGGCGCGTACGGCCAGGAGGTCTCCAGCACCATCACCGAGGTCGTCGTCTACGACCGGGCCACCGGCGAGACACGCACCCTCACCAACGCCGACTGCCGCTTCTCGTACCGCCACAGCCGCTTCAAGGAGCACCCCGAGCGCCATGTCGTCCTGCGCGTCCGGTTCGCGCTGGAGGACGCGGGCGGGCTCTCGGCCCCGGTCAAGTACGCGGAGACGGCCCGCGCGCTCGGCGTCGAACCCGGCGACCGGGTCCCGGCGGCCACCGCCCGCCGCGCCGTGCTCGACCTGCGCGCCGGCAAGGGCATGGTCCTCGACCCGGCGGACCACGACACCTGGTCGGCCGGCTCCTTCTTCACCAACCCGATCCTCGACGACGCGCAGTACGCGGCCTTCCTCGCCCGCGCGGCGGAGCGGCTGGGACCGGACGTGGCGCCGCCCGCGTACCCGGCGGGGGAGGGCCGTACGAAGACGTCGGCCGCGTGGCTGATCGACCGCGCGGGCTTCACCAAGGGGTACGGCACCGGCCCGGCCCGCATCTCCACGAAGCACACGCTCGCCCTGACCAACCGGGGCCACGCCACCACCGAGGACCTGCTGGCGCTCGCCAGGGAGGTCGTCGCCGGGGTGCGCGAGGCGTTCGGGGTCACACTGGTCAACGAGCCGGTGACGGTCGGCGTGAGCCTCTGAACTCGCTCGGGTTGGCGCCTCGGACCCGTTTGAACGCCGCGCTGAACCCGAACGGGTCGGAGTAGCCCACGGTGCGGGCGACGTCCGCGACGGTCGCGTCCTCCTGATCGGTCAGCAGGTCCGCCGCGAGCGTCATCCGCCAGCGGGTCAGATACGTCAGCGGCGGTTCGCCGACCAGCTCCGCGAACCGCTTGGCCAGCGTCGAACGCGACACCCCCGTGCGCTCGGCCAGCACCGCGACCGTCCACGGCGCGGCCGGTTCGGCGTGCAGCAGCCGCAGCGCGTCGCCGACCACCGGGTCCCGCTGGGCGGCCCACCAGGCCGGGCGTTCGCCGCCCGGCCGGTCGAACCACTCGCGCAGCGTGCAGACCAGCATCCAGTCCAGCAGCCGATCGAGCACGACCTGCTGTCCCGGCGTATCGACGGCGACCTCGGCGGCGAGGTGGTCCAGCACGGAGTCGCCCGCGCCACCGTCGCACGCGCGCAGCACGACCGGCAGCGCGTCCAGCAGCCGGCGGCTGATCTCGCCGTGCACCGGATAGGCGCCGACGATCAGGGTCGTCGCCCTCGGGCCGTCCCGCCGCCCTTCCCGCCGGTCGCCGCCGCTGCGGTCGTGCTCCGCGTCCTCGCCGGGGTCGTGCCAGCCGAGCCGGTGCCGTGTCCCGCCCTGCTCGGGCGTCGCGCAGTCCACGCCGCAGGCGATCGGCTCGGCCGTGGTGCCGACCTCGTCCACGAAGGTGAACGTGCCGGGTCCGCGTACGACGATCGTCTCGCGGGCGCGCAGGAACTCCGGCGGCCGGCCCTCCGGCACGAGCCAGCCCGCCCCGTCGACGACGGTGCACAGGGTCAGCGGCGCGCCGTCCACGAAGTGCAGCGCCCAGGGCGGGGACAGGGTCGAACTGCCGAACAACGAGCCGTGGGCCCGTACCCCTCGGATCAGATCACTGAAGACATCCACACCATTGAGGTTAGACGAATGGACATGCGAACCGGCTTCTCACCCATGGAATCGTCCGACGGATCCCTGTTCAATCGACGTCATGAGCAGCGAAAGCACGGAAAACACCGAGAACACTCTTGTCCTGGGCGCGACCGGCAAGACCGGCCGACGCGTCCTCGCCCGGCTGCGCCTGCGCGGCACGCCGGTACGCGCCGCCTCCCGGTCGAGCGCGACCCGCTTCGACTGGTCCGACCCCGACGGCTGGGACGCGGCCCTGCGCGACATCGCCGTCGCGTATGTCGTGGCACCGGGTGTGCCGGGCCCGGTGCACGAGTTCGTGGCGCGGGCCGAGGCCGCCGGCGTACGGCGCCTGGTCCTGCTCTCCGGGCGCGGCGCCGACACCTGGGGCGACTCCACGTTCGGTCTGGACATGCGCTCGGCCGAGGACGCCGTACGCGGCTCGGCGCTGGAGTGGACCGTCCTGCGGCCGACGAACTTCGCCCAGAACTTCGACGAGGACGTCTTCCACGCCTCACTGGTGGCCGGGGAGCTGGCGCTGCCGGCCGACACCGTTCCCGATCCGTTCATCGACATCGAGGACGTCGCCGACGTCGCGGCCACGGTGCTGACCCAGCCCGGTCGGCACTCGGGGCGGATCTACGAGCTGACCGGACCGCGTGCCCTCACCTACCGCGAGGCCGTCGAGCTGATCTCCCGGGCGTCCGGCCGGCCCCTCACCTACCGGCGGATCCCGCCCGCCGAGTACGTCGCGACGCTGGTCGCCGAGGGCGTGGGCAAGGACGACGCCGAGCACGTCGCCGAGATGTTCACGCTGATGGAGCGCGGGCTGTTCGCCGACACGACGGACGACCTCGCCTCCCTGCTGGGACGGGCGCCGCGCACCTTCGAGGATTACGTCGTACGGGCCGCGTCGGCGGGAGCCTGGCACCGGCCCGCTCGCCCTACGGAAGGACTGTCATGAGCACCGGATCCACCGACGCCACTTCGCTGACCGCCGAGGACCTCGCATTCCTCCGGCGCCCCCTGCACGGCTTCCTGACCGTGGCCGGGGGACCGGTCCCGCCACAGCCCCGGCCGGTCTGGTTCGAAGCCACCGACGAGGGCACGATCCAGCTGTTCACCGGCCCGGGGACGGTCAAGGTACGGCGCCTGCGCGACGACCCCCGGGCCTCGCTCGTCGTCGCCGCCCCGGTGGGCGAACGCGAGCGCTGGGTGTCGGTCGCGGGCCGCACGACGCTGGAGCCGGACGGAGCCCATGACCTCAGCGCCCGGCTGGCCGCCCGCTACTGGGACCTCGACGATCCGGCCCGCGCCGACGAACTCGCCGCGATCATGGCGACGGAACAGCTGCGTCTCGTGATCCACCCGGAGGACGTACGCCGCTACACCAACTGACCTCCTACGGAGGCGCCTTCGGGTACGCGGCCGAGCAGCCGGCCGCGTACCTGGCCGGTACGCGGCTAGTACACGCCCTAGTACGCGACCCCCACCGGCTGCTTCACCGTCGCCGGGTCGTCGAGCATCGCCAGCATCGCGTGGGCCAGGTCCGGGCGGCCGATCTTGTTGCCGCCGCGCGGGTTCGCACCCACCACCGTCCGGTAGACGCCCGTCACCGGCCTGTCCACGAGCTGCGGGGGTCGCGCCGAGGTCCAGTCCGTACCGCTGCGGGCCAACTCCTCCTCCATGTGGGCCAGGTCGGTGTAGACGGGCTTGAGCACGATCTTGACCATGCCCATGGCCAGCCGCCCCAGCAGCGGTTCGCCCGGCGGCACCTCACCGACCGGAGCCGCGCTCACCACGACCAGCCGGCGCACCCCCTCCGCGTCCATCGCCCGCAGGATCGAGCGGGTCACCGGGGCAGCCAGCCCCGCGTCCTTGCGCCCGCGCGGGCCGACGCCCGACAGCACCGCGTCGCGCCCCGCGACGGCGGGCCGCAGCGACTCGGGGTCGTCGAACGCGGTCGCGGTGAACACCTCAAGGCGGTCCCCGGTGACATCCAGCCGCGCCGGGTCCCGTACCACCGCCGTGACCCGATGGCCCGCCGCCAGGCCCTGCCGCACGATCTCCCGGCCGACGCCGCCTGTCGCCCCGAACACGGTGAGCTTCATCGTCCTCGCCTCTTCCACTTCTGGTGGGTGAGTATTCACTCACCTCTATAGTGAGTACTCACCCACCTCGCGTCAAGCCGCGTCACGGCGATCGGAGAGCACCTATGAAGCCCGCGCGGGCCCGCATTCTCGACGCAGCCGCCCAGCTGATGGGCACCATCGGACTGGCACGCGCCACCACCAAGGAGATCGCCCGCGCCGCCGGCTGCTCGGAGGCCGCCCTCTACAAGTACTTCTCCGGCAAGGAAGAACTCTTCCTGCGCGTGCTGGAGGAACGGCTGCCCCGCCTCGGCCCGCTGCTCTCCGAACTCGCGGAGGGGCCCTTCGACGCGAGCGCCGACCGCAGCGTCGAGGACAACCTCACCGAGGTCGTCCGCCAGGCGGCCCTCTTCTACGAGGCGACCTTCCCGATCGGCGCCTCACTCTTCGCCGAGCCCGCACTGCTGCGCCGGCACGCCGAAGGCGTCCGCGCCCTGGGCGCGGGCCCGCACCGGCCGCTGCGCGCGCTCGCCGACTATCTGCGCGCCGAACGCGCGGCCGGCCGCGTACGAGCCGGTACCGACGCCGACGCGGTGGCGGCGCTGCTCCTCGGCGCCTGCCTCCAGCGGGCCTTCCTGAAGGCGTTCCCGGACGGTGAACAGGTCACCCCGCTCGACGAGTTCGCCCCGGCGCTGGTGCGGACGGTCCTGTCCGGCCTCAACCCCTGACAGCGCCCCCGCGCCCGGTCCCGCGCCCCGTCAGTCCGCCAGCCATCCGTCGATCCCGGCCAGCATCTTGTCCCGCGCCCCGGCCGGCGCCGCCGACCCCCGCACCGACTGCCGCGCCAGCTCGGCGAGTTCGACATCCGTGAACCCGTGGTGCTTGCGCACGAGTTCGTACTGGGCGGCCAGCCGCGAACCGAAGAGCAGCGGATCGTCGGCCCCCAGCGCCATCGGCACCCCCGCGTCGAACAGAGTCCGCAGGGGTACGTCGGCGGGCTTCTCGTAGACGCCCAGCGCCACGTTCGACGCCGGGCACACCTCGCACGTCACCCCGCGCTCGGCCAGTTTCCGCAGCAGCCGCGGATCCTCGGCCGCCCGTACGCCGTGCCCGACCCGGGTCGCCCGCAGATCGTCCAGGCAGTCCCGTACGGACGAGGGCCCGCTCAGCTCACCGCCGTGCGGCGCCGCGAGCAGCCCGCCCTCCCGCGCGATCGCGAAGGCCCGGTCGAAGTCCCGTGCCATGCCCCGGCGTTCGTCGTTCGACAGTCCGAACCCCACCACGCCCCGGTCCGCGTACCGCACGGCGAGCCGCGCCAGCGTGCGGGCGTCCAGCGGATGCTTCATCCGGTTCGCCGCGACCACGACGCGCATCCCGAGCCCGGTGTCCCTGGACGCCGAGTCCACGGCGTCCAGGATGATCTCCAGCGCCGGGATCAGCCCGCCGAGCAGCGGGGCGTACGAGGTGGGGTCGACCTGTATCTCCAGCCACTCGGACCCGTCCCGGACGTCCTCCTCGGCGGCCTCGCGCACCAGCCGCTGGATGTCCTCGGGGGCGCGCAGACACGACCGGGCCATGTCGTAGAGCCGCTGGAAGCGGAACCAGCCCCGCTCGTCGGTCGCCCGCAGCTGGGGCGGCTCACCGCCGGTGAGCGCGTCGGGGAGATGGACGCCGTACTTGTCGGCCAGCTCCAGCAGGGTCGTGGGCCGCATCGAGCCGGTGAAGTGCAGATGCAGATGGGCCTTGGGCAACAGACGGATGTCGCGGGTGGCGCGGTCGTCATGCGGGGGGCCGGAAACGTTCTCCATCCAGGGATCTTGCCGTACGCGGACGGACTCCGGGAATCCCTTTCCACTTTCGGGTCGTTGCCCGAACGAAAGAACGGGTCCCCGGACGCACCGGGGACCCGAACTGACAACCACCGACCAGTTTCGTAGGTGGTCCTTGGCACAACGCTCAGTCGCTGGCCTCCGCCAGCAGCTTCTGGAGCCGCGCCACACCCTCCACCAGGTCCTCGTCGCCCAGCGCGTACGACAGCCGCAGATACCCCGGCGTGCCGAACGCCTCACCCGGTACGACCGCGACCTCGGCCTCTTCGAGGATCAGGGTGGCCAGGTCGACCGAGGACTCCGGGCGCTTGCCGCGGATCTCCTTGCCGAGCAGCGCCTTCACCGACGGGTACACATAGAAGGCACCCTCGGGCTCCGGGCAGACCACGCCGTCGATCTCGTTGAGCATCCGGACGATGGTGCCCCGGCGCCGGTCGAAGGCGGTCCGCATCTCGTCCACCGCGGCCAGGTCGCCGGTGAGGGCGGCGAGCGCGGCGGCCTGCGACACGTTGGCCACGTTCGACGTCGCGTGCGACTGGAGGTTCGTCGCGGCCTTCACCACGTCCTTGGGGCCGACGACCCAGCCCACCCGCCAGCCGGTCATCGCGTACGTCTTGGCGACACCGTTGACCACGACGCACTTGTCGCGCAGCTCCGGCACGACCGCGGGGAGCGAGGTGAACTCGGCGTCCCCGTACACCAGGTGCTCGTAGATCTCGTCCGTCAGTACCCACAGCCCGTGCTCGACGGCCCAGCGGCCCACGGCCTCCGTGTCCGCGCGGCTGTAGACGGCGCCCGTCGGGTTGGAGGGCGAGACGAAGAGCACGACCTTCGTACGCTCCGTGCGCGCCGCCTCCAACTGCTCGACGGAGACCCGGTAGCCGGTGGTCTCGTCGGCCACGACCTCCACCGGGACACCGCCGGCCAGCCGGATCGACTCCGGGTACGTCGTCCAGTACGGCGCCGGGACGATGACCTCGTCGCCCGGGTCGAGGATCGCGGCGAACGCCTCGTAGATCGCCTGCTTGCCGCCGTTGGTCACCAGGACCTGGGCGGGGTCGATCTCGTAACCGGAGTCACGCAGCGTCTTCGCGACGATGGCGGCCTTCAGCTCGGGAAGCCCGCCGGCCGGCGTGTAGCGGTGGTACTTCGGGTTGTGGCAGGCGTCACTCGCGGCCTCGACGATGTAGCCGGGCGTCGGGAAGTCGGGCTCACCCGCGCCGAAGCCGATCACCGGCCGGCCCGCGGCCTTGAGGGCCTTGGCCTTGGCATCGACTGCGAGGGTGGCTGACTCGGAGATTGCGCCGACTCGGGCGGAGACCCGGCGCTCGGTCGGAGGAATTGCAGCGCTCATGCGGGCCATGGTCCCAGACCCCCCGAGAGCCGGGCACCGGGGTTTCGCCGACTGGACAGCCCACGGTCGGAGAGTGGACGGGTTCGGACAAGAGCCGGTCCCGTGTTACCTGTTCGACGCATGGCCCCCGAGCACGTACACTCACTGGTCGTTGGCCCTCACCCGCCACCGCCGATCCGCACACACCGTGCTCCCGGTCGGATGCGGTAGGTTGGGGAAAACGCAAAGGGTCGTAGCTCAATTGGTAGAGCACTGGTCTCCAAAACCAGCGGTTGGGGGTTCAAGTCCCTCCGGCCCTGCTACACACATCCTTCGCCAGGATGTGTGCGCATGTACGTACTTAAAAAGCACTGCCGTGCGGCTCCACCGGGCGCGGCACGGCCACGACCCGGAATCAGGTGAGAGAGCGTGACGGACGCCGTGGGCTCCATCGACAAGCCTGATGCTGACGATGACGAGACCCCCGAGTCGAACAAGAAGAACCGCAAGGGCGGCAAGCGCGGGAAGAAGGGCCCACTGGGCCGTCTCGCGCTCTTCTACCGTCAGATCGTCGCGGAGCTGCGCAAGGTCGTCTGGCCGACTCGCAACCAGCTGACGACCTACACGACTGTTGTGATCGTCTTCGTCGTCGTCATGATCGGTCTGGTGACCGTGATGGACTACGGCTTCCAGAGAGTAGTCAAGTACGTCTTCGGCTAAAGCCGCGGAGGCGGAGGGCGCCCACAGGCGTCCCTTTCCGCATGTTCCACCCATCGTGAAGCCAGGAAGAAGCAGCCAACGTGTCTGACCCGAACCTGAACGACGCCAACGAGTCGGTCGAGTCCCGCGAGGACGAGACCGACATCGTCGAGGCGGCGGACGCTGTCGAGCCAGACCAGGCCGAAGCCGCTGACGCCGAGGCCGGCGACCCGGCGGAGGAGTCGGCGCTGCACGTCGAGGACGTCGAGGACACGGACGACGACGCGGAGTCCACTCCCGCCGAAGCCGAAGCCGAAGCCGAAGCCGAAGCCGAAGCCGCTGACGCCGAGGCCGAGGGCGACGACGGCGAGCCGGTCGAGGAGCCCGCCGCCGCGGCCGACCCCGTCGCCGCGCTCCGCGAGGAGCTGCGCGGGCTGCCCGGCGAGTGGTACGTCATCCACACGTACGCGGGCTACGAGAAGCGCGTGAAGGCCAACCTGGAACAGCGCGCCGTCTCGCTCAACGTCGAGGACTTCATCTACTCGGCCGAGGTGCCCGAGGAAGAGATCGTCCAGATCAAGAACGGCGAGCGCAAGAACGTCCGCCAGAACAAGCTCCCGGGCTACGTCCTGGTGCGGATGGACCTGACGAACGAGTCGTGGGGTGTCGTACGGAACACCCCGGGCGTCACCGGCTTCGTCGGCAACGCCTACGACCCGTACCCGCTGACGCTGGACGAGATCGTCAAGATGCTCGCCCCCGAGGCCGAGGAGAAGGCCGCGCGCGAGGCGGCCGAGGCCGAGGGCAAGCCGGTCCCGTCCCGCAAGGTCGAGGTCCAGGTGCTGGACTTCGAGGTCGGCGACTCGGTCACCGTCACCGACGGCCCGTTCGCGACGCTCCAGGCGACGATCAACGAGATCAACGCCGACTCGAAGAAGGTCAAGGGCCTCGTCGAGATCTTCGGCCGCGAGACCCCGGTCGAGCTGAGCTTCGACCAGATCCAGAAGAACTGACGCGCGCTCACGCGCGCTCGTCGAGCCACTTCCGACCAGGTCAGACAGGCTCTCGCAGGGGGTAGCCCCCCACTCGCGGGAGAGGGTCTGACCTGCTCGGTTTTTGGCCGTGCAGCTGTACCCGTTATCGTTGCGCGGTATGCCCGCATCCGGATGACCGGATGACCGGGCCGGAACACTCTCACTAGGACCCGGAGAGAGCACATGCCTCCCAAGAAGAAGAAGGTCACGGGGCTCATCAAGCTCCAGATCTCGGCCGGCGCGGCCAACCCGGCTCCGCCGGTCGGCCCCGCGCTGGGCCAGCACGGCGTCAACATCATGGAGTTCTGCAAGGCCTACAACGCCGCGACCGAGTCGCAGCGTGGCATGGTCGTGCCGGTGGAGATCACGGTCTACGAGGACCGCTCCTTCACCTTCATCACCAAGACTCCGCCGGCCGCGAAGCTGATCCTCAAGGCCGCGGGTGTGGACAAGGGATCGGGCGAGCCGCACGTCAAGAAGGTCGCCAAGCTCACCCGCGACCAGGTCCGTGACATCGCCACCACCAAGATGCCCGACCTGAACGCCAACGACCTGGACGCCGCCGAGAAGATCATCGCCGGCACCGCCCGTTCCATGGGCATCACGGTCGAGGGCTGAGTCCCGCCCGGCGGGCCCCTACGGGCACGCCAAGTGGAAGGGCCATGCGCGGCCCGCACCACGAACTCCACACCTGAATGAACCACCAGGAGAAGAAGTGAAGCGCAGCAAGGCACTCCGCAGCGCGGACGCGAAGATCGACGCGGAGCGTACGTACCCTCCGCTCGAGGCCGTCCGTATCGCCAAGGACACCAACACCACCAAGTTCGACGGCACCGTCGAGGTCGCCATGCGTCTGGGCGTCGACCCGCGCAAGGCGGACCAGATGGTCCGTGGCACCGTGAACCTTCCGCACGGCACCGGCAAGACCGCCCGGGTCCTGGTCTTCGCGACCGGTGACCGTGCCGAGGCAGCGCGCGCCGCGGGCGCCGACATCGTCGGCTCCGACGAGCTGATCGAAGAGGTCCAGAAGGGCCGTCTCGACTTCGACGCCGTCGTCGCCACCCCGGACCTCATGGGCAAGGTCGGCCGTCTCGGCCGCGTCCTCGGCCCGCGTGGTCTGATGCCGAACCCGAAGACCGGCACCGTCACCCCCGATGTCACGAAGGCCGTGAACGACATCAAGGGCGGCAAGATCGAGTTCCGCGTCGACAAGCACTCGAACCTGCACTTCATCATCGGCAAGGTCTCCTTCGACGAGACGAAGCTGGTCGAGAACTACGCCGCGGCGCTGGAGGAGATCCTCCGTCTCAAGCCGTCCGCCGCGAAGGGCCGTTACATCAAGAAGGCGACCCTGGCGACGACGATGGGCCCCGGCATCCCGCTGGACGCCAACCGCACTCGTAACCTCCTCGTCGAGGAGGACCCGGCCTCCGTCTGATCCTGGACGGCCGTCGCGGCAGCGCGTTCAACGCGTCTCAAGAGCCGGTCCCGGCACCTCTGTTGAGGTGTCGGGGCCGGTTTTCGCGTGCGCGGACTGTCATATGCGTGCGTTACGGTTCGACCAGGAACATCGAAAAAAGGGGTGGGGTATGACCATGTCGGCATGGGGGCGCGTTGGCGTTTCGCTGACGGCTGTGGCCGTTGTGGCGGGTGCTGCCGGTTGTAGCGGTGACTCGGGCAAGAGTTCGGCCAAGGACGCGCCCAAGTCGCGTTCCGCGGTGACCGAGGTCCTGACGGCGGCGTACGAGAAGACGGCGGCGGCCAAGTCCGCCAAGGTCAGCATGACGATGTCGATGCCGCAGAGCATGGCGGGCGCCGCGGGGGGCGGCGACATGGAGATGACCGGCGTCATGGGCTGGGACCCCATGGTGATGGACATGACCATGTCCGGCTCCGCGATGCAGGCCGAGCCCGACGCCCCGGACAAGGTCCGGATGTTGTGGATCAAGAACGCGATGTACATGGACATGGGCGCCGAGGCGGCCAAGGACATGGACGGCAAGCGCTGGATGAAGCTGGACCTGGCGGCGGCTGCGGAGGCCTCGGGCGACCCGGCGGCCATGAAGGAGCTGACCGGCGGCCTGGAGAACATGAACCAGGACCCGGGCCAGCAGCTCGCGCTGCTCCTGGACTCGCCGAATGTGAAGCACGTCGGCTCCGAGAAGATCGACGGGGCCGAGGCGCAGCACTACAAGGGCACGCTCACGGTCGCCGAGGCGCTTGAGTCGAACGAGGGGCTCGACGTGCTCGGCGAGAAGGAGCGCAAGGACCTCCTCGCCACCATCGAGAAGTCCGGCATCGAGGGCTACGACATCGAGGTCTGGGTCAACGAGGACGACTACCCGGTGAAGATGAACGTCGGGATGGACAGCCCGCAGGGCGAGATGAAGGTCAGCGCCCGCTACAGCGACTACGGGGCCAAGGCCACCGTCGAGACGCCGCCGGCCGGGGACACCGTCGACCTGTTCGAGATGCTGGGCGACCTCGGCGCCGAGGCCGGCGCCACCGCCGGCGCGGACGGCTCCGGAGCCTGATCGGGCAGTGATCCACAAATACGGTCGCCGGGGCGGGTTTACGGCCCCGGCGACCGGATTTGCCTGCCGGTAACCACGTCACGTACTCTTCACTCGAAGCCAAAGACCGCTGGTCGTTGCCGTGCTCTCGCTAGAGGGTGGGCGACCGAAGGATCCGCTGGAAGCGGACGACCCGCGTAGGTGTTCGAGGAGAGTTCCCGGGTTCGTCCCGGTCGAGCCACGCCCCGCGCGCCTGCGCAGGGGCGTTTCGTCTTTTTCGGCCCCTTCTGAGCGGTCCTCATCACCCGGAAGGAGGCCGACGCTCATGGCAAGGCCCGACAAGGCTGCCGCGGTGGCCGAGCTGACGGAACAGTTCCGCAGCTCGAACGCCGCAGTGCTGACCGAGTACCGGGGTCTCACCGTGGCGCAGCTCAAGGAGCTGCGTCGTTCCCTCGGTGCGAACGCCCAGTACGCCGTGGTGAAGAACACGCTGACCAAGATCGCGGCCAACGAGGCCGGGATCAACACGCTGGACGACCTGTTCGCGGGTCCGACGGCGGTTGCCTTCGTCACCGGTGACCCGGTGGAGTCGGCGAAGGGTCTTCGTGACTTCGCCAAGGACAACCCCAACCTCGTCATCAAGGGCGGTGTCCTTGACGGCAAGGCGCTCAGCGCCGACGAGTTCAAGAAGCTCGCGGACCTCGAGTCCCGCGAGGTGCTGCTCGCCAAGGTGGCCGGTGGGATCAAGGCGTCGATGGCCAAGGCCGCGGCGACGTTCCAGGCCCCCCTGTCGGAGTTCGTCCGCACCGCGGACGCCCTTCGCGCCAAGGTCGAGCAGGGCGGTGCCGGTACGCCGGCTCCCGCCGAGGCCGACGCCGAGTAGTTCGGCGTCGCGTCGCAGCGGGCCCACCGTACGCCCGCCGTCACATAAACATCCGGCACCTGCCGAATTAGTGGAAGGACCGCCATCATGGCGAAGCTGTCCCAGGACGACCTGCTCAAGCAGTTCGAAGACCTGACCCTCATCGAGCTCTCCGACTTCGTCAAGGCGTTCGAGGAGAAGTTCGACGTCAAGGCCGCCGCTCCGGTCGCCGTCGCCGCCGCCGGTGGCGCTGCCGCCGCGGTCGAGGCCGAGGCCGAGCAGGACGAGTTCGACGTCATCCTCACGGGTGCCGGCGAGAAGAAGATCCAGGTCATCAAGGTCGTGCGTGAGCTGACCTCGCTGGGCCTCAAGGAGGCCAAGGACCTCGTGGACGGCGCCCCGAAGCCCGTCCTGGAGAAGGTCGCCAAGGAGGCCGCCGAGAAGGCTGCCGAGTCCCTCAAGGGCGCCGGCGCCTCCGTCGAGGTCAAGTGACCCCGTAGCACCCCGCTGACACCCGGCTCCCCGAGCCGGGTGCCGGCACCGCGCCGACGAGGCGCACAGCGTTGACGAGCAGGGCGGTCACCCGTACGGGTGACCGCCCTGCTCCGTCTCCGGGAGGGCTTCCTTGCTCTCCGCCGGGCTGCGAGTATGGTGATCATCGCCGTGCCTTCCGTACGACCGGTGACGATCCGTACGGGGCGGGGGGCCTTGACGAACCGCACGAGGCGCGCAATTCTCAGGACGCGTCGCCATATCGATCCGTTTCCGAGGCATGGATCGGCGACGAAGAGGGCAGGATCGATGTGCGCCTTACGGCGCGGGTCCGAACGCAGTTGAGACAAGGTGTTGAGAACAACGAGGGTCTTGCAAAACCCGGCCTGGACATCAGTGTGCCTAGTGGCTACACTGACCCTTTGCGCTGCCTGTTAGCTGCTCCCTGCCCGTCACCAGGGGCACCCCCATGCATGACATCGTCGGCTGACCTGGCCTTTCCTGGCCTGTCGTCCGGTGTGTCCAGCTCGGGACCGGTACGCGCGTAGTGAGTCCGAGCCCTCGGAAGGACCCCCTCTTGGCCGCCTCGCGCAACGCCTCGACCACGAATACGAACAACGGCGCCAGCACCGCCCCGCTGCGCATCTCCTTTGCAAAGATCAAGGAGCCTCTTGAGGTTCCGAACCTTCTCGCGCTGCAGACCGAGAGCTTCGACTGGCTGCTCGGCAATGCCATCTGGAAGGCGCGTGTCGAGGCAGCTCTTGAGAGCGGCCAGGACGTCCCCAGGAAGTCGGGTCTGGAGGAGATCTTCGAGGAGATCTCTCCGATCGAGGACTTCTCCGGGTCGATGTCGCTGACCTTCCGCGACCACCGCTTCGAGCCGCCCAAGAACTCGATCGACGAGTGCAAGGAGCGCGACTTCACGTACGCCGCCCCGCTCTTCGTCACCGCCGAGTTCACCAACAACGAGACCGGCGAGATCAAGTCCCAGACCGTCTTCATGGGCGACTTCCCGCTCATGACGGACAAGGGCACCTTCGTCATCAACGGCACCGAGCGTGTCGTGGTGACCCAGCTGGTGCGTTCGCCGGGTGTGTACTTCGACTCCTCGATCGACAAGACGTCCGACAAGGACATCTTCTCCTCCAAGATCATCCCGTCCCGGGGTGCCTGGCTGGAGATGGAGATCGACAAGCGCGACATGGTCGGTGTCCGTATCGACCGCAAGCGCAAGCAGTCGGTCACCGTTCTGCTCAAGGCTCTCGGTTGGACGACCGAGCAGATCCTGGAGGAGTTCGGCGAGTACGAGTCGATGCGCGCCACCCTGGAGAAGGACCACACCCAGGGCCAGGACGACGCGCTGCTCGACATCTACCGCAAGCTGCGTCCGGGCGAGCCCCCGACGCGCGAGGCGGCCCAGACGCTGCTCGAGAACCTCTACTTCAACCCCAAGCGCTACGACCTCGCGAAGGTCGGCCGCTACAAGGTGAACAAGAAGCTCGGCGCGGCGGAGCCGCTGGACGCCGGTGTGCTCACCACCGACGACATCATCGCCACGATCAAGTACCTGGTGAAGCTGCACGCCGGTGAGACCGAGACGGTCGGCGAGAGCGGCACCCAGATCCTGGTCGAGACCGACGACATCGACCACTTCGGCAACCGCCGTCTGCGCAACGTGGGCGAGCTCATCCAGAACCAGGTCCGTACGGGTCTGGCGAGGATGGAGCGCGTCGTGCGTGAGCGCATGACGACCCAGGACGTCGAGGCGATCACGCCGCAGACCCTGATCAACATCCGGCCGGTCGTCGCCTCCATCAAGGAGTTCTTCGGCACCAGCCAGCTGTCGCAGTTCATGGACCAGAACAACCCGCTGTCGGGTCTGACCCACAAGCGCCGGCTCAACGCGCTCGGCCCCGGTGGTCTGTCCCGTGAGCGGGCCGGCTTCGAGGTCCGTGACGTGCACCCCTCGCACTACGGCCGCATGTGTCCGATCGAGACCCCCGAAGGCCCGAACATCGGCCTGATCGGCTCGCTCGCGTCGTACGGCCGGGTCAACGCGTTCGGGTTCGTCGAGACCCCGTACCGCAAGGTCGTCGGCGGTGTCGTCACCGACGACGTCGACTACCTGACCGCCGACGAGGAGGACCGCTTCGTCATCGCGCAGGCCAACGCGACGCTGTCCGAGGAGATGCGGTTCACCGAGCCGCGCGTCCTCGTCCGCCGTCGTGGCGGCGAGGTCGACTACATCCCCGGTGACGACGTCGACTACATGGACGTCTCGCCGCGCCAGATGGTGTCGGTCGCGACCGCGATGATCCCGTTCCTGGAGCACGACGACGCCAACCGTGCCCTCATGGGCGCGAACATGATGCGTCAGGCCGTGCCCCTGATCACCTCCGAGGCGCCGCTCGTCGGCACCGGCATGGAGTACCGCTGCGCGGTCGACGCCGGTGACGTCATCAAGGCGGAGAAGGAGGGTGTGGTCCAGGAGGTCTCCGCGGACTACATCACCATCGCCAACGACGACGGCACGTACACCACGTACCGCATCGCCAAGTTCTCCCGCTCCAACCAGGGCACCTCCGTCAACCAGAAGGTCATCGTCTCCGAGGGTGACCGGGTCGTCGAGAACCAGGTGCTCGCCGACGGTCCCGCCACCGAGCGTGGCGAGATGGCGCTCGGCAAGAACCTCCTCGTGGCGTTCATGCCCTGGGAGGGCCACAACTACGAAGACGCGATCATCCTCAGCCAGCGGCTGGTCCAGGACGACGTCCTCTCCTCGATCCACATCGAGGAGCACGAGGTCGACGCCCGGGACACCAAGCTCGGCCCGGAGGAGATCACCCGGGACATCCCGAACGTCTCCGAAGAGGTCCTCGCGGACCTCGACGAGCGCGGCATCATCCGTATCGGTGCCGAGGTCACGGCCGGGGACATCCTCGTCGGCAAGGTCACGCCCAAGGGTGAGACCGAGCTGACGCCGGAGGAGCGTCTGCTCCGTGCGATCTTCGGTGAGAAGGCCCGTGAGGTCCGCGACACCTCGCTGAAGGTGCCGCACGGCGAGACCGGCAAGATCATCGGTGTCCGCGTCTTCGACCGCGAGGAGGGCGACGAGCTGCCTCCGGGCGTGAACCAGCTGGTCCGCGTCTACGTCGCCCAGAAGCGCAAGATCACCGACGGTGACAAGCTCGCCGGCCGGCACGGCAACAAGGGCGTCATCTCCAAGATCCTGCCGATCGAGGACATGCCGTTCCTCGAGGACGGCACCCCGGTCGACATCATCCTCAACCCGCTCGGCGTCCCGTCCCGGATGAACCCGGGACAGGTCCTTGAGATCCACCTCGGCTGGCTCGCCAGCCAGGGCTGGAAGGTCGAGGGCAGCGAGGACTGGATGGAGCGGCTGAAGGCCATCGGCGCCGACGACGTCGCCGCCGGTACCAACGTCGCCACCCCCGTCTTCGACGGCGCGCGCGAGGACGAGATCTCCGGACTCTTCGAGTCCACGATCCCGAACCGCGACGGCGAGCGGATGGTCAAGGGCTCCGGCAAGGCGCACCTGTTCGACGGCCGCTCCGGTGAGCCGTTCCCCGAGCCGGTGTCCATCGGCTACATGTACATCCTCAAGCTCCACCACCTGGTCGACGACAAGCTCCACGCCCGCTCGACCGGTCCGTACTCGATGATCACCCAGCAGCCGCTGGGTGGTAAGGCCCAGTTCGGTGGCCAGCGATTCGGCGAGATGGAGGTGTGGGCGCTTGAGGCGTACGGCGCCGCTTACGCCCTCCAGGAGCTGCTGACCATCAAGTCCGACGACGTGACCGGCCGCGTGAAGGTCTACGAGGCCATCGTCAAGGGCGAGAACATCCCCGAGCCCGGCATTCCCGAGTCCTTCAAGGTGCTCATCAAGGAAATGCAGTCCCTCTGCCTCAACGTGGAGGTGCTGTCCTCGGACGGCATGTCCATCGAGATGCGCGACACGGACGAGGACGTCTTCCGTGCGGCGGAGGAGCTCGGTATCGACCTGTCCCGGCGAGAGCCGAGCAGCGTCGAAGAGGTCTGACGGGTTGTCCGGCCGCTCCCGTCTCGGAGCGGCCGGCTCCTCCCGGGCCCCGTACAGACCATGATTTGAGACTCGACCCCGAAAGAGGGATTGACGACAAGTGCTCGACGTCAACTTCTTCGACGAGCTGCGGATCGGCCTCGCCACCGCGGACGACATCCGGACCTGGTCCCACGGCGAAGTGAAGAAGCCGGAGACCATCAACTACCGCACGCTCAAGCCCGAGAAGGACGGACTCTTCTGCGAGAAGATCTTCGGTCCTACCCGGGACTGGGAGTGCTACTGCGGCAAGTACAAGCGTGTCCGCTTCAAGGGCATCATCTGTGAGCGCTGTGGCGTCGAAGTCACGCGCGCCAAGGTGCGCCGTGAGCGGATGGGCCACATCGAGCTTGCCGCTCCCGTCACCCACATCTGGTACTTCAAGGGCGTTCCGTCCCGGCTGGGGTATCTGCTCGACCTCGCGCCGAAGGACCTCGAGAAGGTCATCTACTTCGCCGCGTACATGATCACGTTCGTGGACGAGGAGCGCCGTACGCGCGACCTGCCCTCGCTGGAGGCGCATGTCTCCGTCGAGCGTCAGCAGGTCGAGAACCGTCGTGACTCCGACCTCGAAGCCCGCGCCAAGAAGCTCGAGACCGACCTGGCCGAGCTGGAGGCCGAGGGCGCCAAGGCCGACGTGCGCCGCAAGGTGCGCGAAGGTGCCGAGCGTGAGATGAAGCAGCTGCGCGACCGTGCGCAGCGCGAGATCGACCGCCTCGACGAGGTGTGGAGCCGCTTCAAGAACCTCAAGGTCCAGGACCTGGAGGGCGACGAGCTGCTCTACCGCGAGCTGCGTGACCGCTTCGGCACGTACTTCGACGGCTCGATGGGCGCCGCGGCGCTCCAGAAGCGCCTGGAGTCCTTCGACCTGAACGAAGAGGCCGAGCGGCTCCGCGAGATCATCCGTACCGGCAAGGGCCAGAAGAAGACCCGCGCGCTCAAGCGCCTCAAGGTCGTCTCGGCGTTCCTCCAGACCAGCAACAGCCCCAAGGGCATGGTGCTGGACTGCGTGCCGGTGATCCCGCCGGACCTGCGTCCGATGGTGCAGCTGGACGGTGGCCGCTTCGCGACCTCCGACCTGAACGACCTGTACCGCCGTGTGATCAACCGCAACAACCGCCTCAAGCGTCTCCTTGACCTCGGTGCCCCCGAGATCATCGTGAACAACGAGAAGCGGATGCTCCAGGAGGCCGTCGACGCGCTGTTCGACAACGGCCGCCGCGGTCGCCCGGTCACCGGTCCCGGCAACCGGCCCCTGAAGTCCCTCAGCGACATGCTGAAGGGCAAGCAGGGCCGTTTCCGCCAGAACCTGCTCGGCAAGCGGGTCGACTACTCGGCCCGTTCCGTGATCGTCGTCGGACCGCAGCTCAAGCTGCACCAGTGCGGTCTGCCGAAGGCCATGGCGCTGGAGCTGTTCAAGCCGTTCGTGATGAAGCGCCTGGTGGACCTGAACCACGCGCAGAACATCAAGTCGGCCAAGCGCATGGTCGAGCGTGGCCGCACCGTCGTGTACGACGTCCTCGAAGAGGTCATCGCCGAGCACCCGGTGCTGCTGAACCGTGCCCCGACCCTGCACCGCCTCGGCATCCAGGCCTTCGAGCCCCAGCTGGTCGAGGGCAAGGCCATCCAGATCCACCCGCTCGTCTGCACCGCGTTCAACGCGGACTTCGACGGTGACCAGATGGCCGTCCACCTGCCGCTCTCCGCGGAGGCGCAGGCCGAGGCCCGCATCCTGATGCTGTCCTCGAACAACATCCTCAAGCCGGCCGACGGCCGCCCCGTCACCATGCCCACCCAGGACATGGTGCTCGGCCTCTTCTTCCTCACCACGGACGAGGAGGAGCGCGAAGTCATCGGCGAGGGCCGGTCCTTCGGCTCCAGCGCCGAGGCCACGATGGCATTCGACAACCGCGAGCTCTCGCTCCAGGCGAAGGTCGACATCCGCTTCCCGGTGGGCACCATCCCGCCGCGCGGCTGGACCCCGCCGCTGGGCGAGGACGGCGAGACGAACGCCGAGTGGCAGCAGGGCGACCCGTTCCGGCTGCGTACGACCCTGGGCCGCGCGCTCTTCAACGAGCTGCTGCCCGAGGACTACCCGTTCGTCGACTACTCGGTCGGCAAGAAGCAGCTCTCCGAGATCGTCAACGACCTCGCCGAGCGCTACCCCAAGGTCATCGTGGCGGCGACGCTCGACAACCTGAAGGCGGCCGGCTTCTTCTGGGCGACACGCTCCGGCGTGACCGTCGCCATCTCCGACGTCGTCGTGCCCGAGGCCAAGAAGGCCATCGTCAAGGGCTACGAGGAGCAGGACGAGAAGGTCCAGAAGCAGTACGAGCGCGGTCTGATCACCAAGGACGAGCGCACGCAGGAGCTCATCGCGATCTGGACCAAGGCGACCAACGAGGTCGCCGAGGCGATGAACGCGAACTTCCCGAAGACCAACCCCATCTTCATGATGGTGAATTCGGGTGCGCGCGGAAACATGATGCAGATGCGTCAGATCGCCGGTATGCGTGGTCTGGTGTCCAACGCCAAGAACGAGACGATTCCCCGTCCCATCAAGGCGTCGTTCCGTGAAGGCCTGTCCGTGCTGGAGTACTTCATCTCCACGCACGGTGCCCGTAAGGGTCTGGCCGACACCGCCCTGCGTACCGCCGACTCGGGTTACCTCACCCGTCGTCTGGTGGACGTCTCGCAGGACGTCATCATCCGCGAGGAGGACTGCGGCACCGACCGCGGCCTCAAGCTGCGGATCGCCGAGCGCGGCGCCGACGGTGTCCTGCGCAAGGCGGAGGACGTCGAGACGTCCGTGTACGCGCGGATGCTCGCCGAGGACGTCGTCGTGGACGGCAAGGTCATCGCGCCGGCCAACGTCGACCTGGGCGATGTCCTGATCGACGCGGTCGTCGCCGCGGGCGTCGAGGAGGTCAAGACCCGCTCGGTCCTGACCTGTGAGTCCGCGGTCGGTACCTGCGCCTTCTGCTACGGCCGTTCGCTGGCCACCGGCAAGCTGGTCGACATCGGTGAGGCGGTCGGCATCATCGCCGCCCAGTCCATCGGTGAGCCCGGCACCCAGCTGACGATGCGTACCTTCCACACCGGTGGTGTGGCGGGCGACGACATCACGCAGGGTCTGCCGCGTGTCGTCGAGCTCTTCGAGGCCCGTACGCCCAAGGGTGTCGCGCCGATCTCCGAGGCCGCGGGCTCCGTCCGCATCGAGGAGACCGAGAAGACGAAGAAGCTCGTCGTCACCCCGGACGACGGAAGCGAGGAGACGCCGTTCCCGATCTCCAAGCGCGCCCGTCTCCTCGTGGGCGACGGTGACCGCGTCGAGGTGGGCCAGAAGCTCACCGTGGGTGCCACCAACCCGCACGACGTGCTGCGCATCCTCGGACAGCGCGCGGTCCAGGTCCACCTGGTCGGCGAGGTCCAGAAGGTCTACAACTCGCAGGGCGTGTCGATCCACGACAAGCACATCGAGATCATCATCCGGCAGATGCTGCGCCGTGTGACGATCATCGAGTCCGGCGACGCGGAACTGCTGCCGGGCGAGCTCGTCGAGCGCTCGAAGTTCGAGACCGAGAACCGTCGTGTGGTCACGGAAGGCGGCCACCCGGCCTCCGGCCGTCCGCAGCTGATGGGTATCACCAAGGCCTCGCTGGCCACCGAGTCGTGGCTGTCGGCGGCGTCCTTCCAGGAGACGACCAGGGTCCTGACCGACGCGGCGATCAACGCCAAGTCGGACTCCCTGATCGGCCTCAAGGAGAACGTCATCATCGGAAAGCTCATCCCGGCGGGTACGGGTCTCTCCCGCTACCGCAACATCCGGGTGGAGCCGACCGAGGAGGCCAAGGCCGCGATGTACTCGGCCGTCGGCTACGACGACATCGACTACTCGCCGTTCGGCACGGGCTCCGGCCAGGCGGTCCCGCTGGAGGACTACGACTACGGTCCGTACAACCAGTAGGAACTGAGCGCGTCCGACGGGCGGTCACCCCGGTGGGGGTGGCCGCCCGTCGGCCGTGTGCGAGCGGGCCGAAACCAGGTGCGGCGCATCTTTTTTGACCGGAGTCGATGAGGTAGGTACGCTCAGACCTTGTGCCTGGGGTGTGCCTGGGCTCCTGTGCGTGTCCTCAACCGCATGGCGAGTCCGTACAGAGGCCACCGTGATCTGCGCTTTTCCCGCCTCCAGCGGGATCTTGCAGTATCCGACACACCCGACCGCGTGGGTCGGCGAGTGTTTCAGGTTAGTTTTACTAACGGCACACAGAAACCGGAGAAGTAGTGCCTACGATCCAGCAGCTGGTCCGGAAGGGCCGGCAGGACAAGGTCGAGAAGAACAAGACGCCTGCCCTTGAGGGTTCCCCTCAGCGCCGCGGCGTCTGCACGCGTGTGTTCACGACCACCCCGAAGAAGCCCAACTCCGCTCTGCGGAAGGTCGCGCGTGTGCGTCTGACCTCCGGTATCGAGGTCACGGCTTACATTCCGGGTGAGGGACACAACTTGCAGGAGCACTCCATCGTGCTCGTGCGTGGTGGCCGTGTGAAGGACCTGCCGGGTGTTCGCTACAAGATCATCCGCGGTTCGCTGGACACCCAGGGTGTCAAGAACCGCAAGCAGGCCCGCAGCCGCTACGGCGCCAAGAAGGAGAAGTAAACAATGCCTCGTAAGGGCCCTGCCCCGAAGCGCCCGGTCATCATCGACCCGGTCTACGGTTCTCCTCTTGTCACGTCGCTGATCAACAAGCTTCTGCTCAACGGCAAGCGTTCCACCGCCGAGCGGATCGTCTACGGCGCCATGGAAGGCCTCCGCGAGAAGACCGGCAACGACCCGGTCATCACGCTGAAGCGCGCGCTTGAGAACGTCAAGCCGTCTCTTGAGGTCAAGTCCCGCCGCGTCGGCGGCGCCACCTACCAGGTGCCGATCGAGGTCAAGCCCGGTCGCGCCTCCACCCTCGCGCTGCGCTGGCTGGTCGGTTACTCCCGCGCCCGTCGCGAGAAGACCATGACCGAGCGCCTCATGAACGAACTGCTCGACGCCTCCAACGGCCTCGGCGCTTCGGTCAAGAAGCGTGAGGACACGCACAAGATGGCCGAGTCCAACAAGGCCTTCGCGCACTACCGCTGGTAGTCAGCGCCCACATCGAGACCGAGAGAAGATTGAGCCTTATGGCCACCACTTCGCTTGACCTGGCCAAGGTCCGCAACATTGGGATCATGGCCCACATCGACGCGGGCAAGACGACCACCACAGAGCGGATCCTGTTCTACACCGGTGTGAGCTACAAGATCGGTGAAGTCCACGACGGCGCAGCCACGATGGACTGGATGGAGCAGGAGCAGGAGCGCGGCATCACGATCACGTCTGCCGCGACGACCTGTCACTGGCCGCTCGACGATGTCGATCACACGATCAACATCATCGACACCCCGGGTCACGTCGACTTCACCGTCGAGGTGGAGCGTTCGCTCCGCGTCCTCGACGGCGCTGTCACCGTGTTCGACGGCGTGGCTGGCGTCGAGCCCCAGTCCGAGACCGTATGGCGTCAGGCGGACCGCTACGGCGTGCCGCGTATCTGCTTCGTCAACAAGCTCGACCGGACCGGCGCGGAGTTCCACCGCTGCGTCGACATGATCTCGGACCGCCTCGGCGCGGTTCCGATCGTCATGCAGCTTCCGATCGGTGCCGAGATGGACTTCAAGGGCGTCGTCGACCTCGTGTCGATGAAGGCCTTCGTCTGGTCCGCCGAGGCCACCAAGGGCGAGATGTACGACGTCGTCGACATCCCGGACACCCACACGGAGGCCGCCGAGGAATGGCGCGGCAAGCTCCTTGAGGTCGTGTCCGAGAACGACGACGAGATGATGGAGCTGTACCTGGAGGGCCAGGAGCCCACCGAGGAGCAGCTGCACGCGGCGATCCGCCGTATCACGCTCGCCTCCAAGGGCGCGGCCGACTCCGTCACCGTCACGCCTGTCTTCTGTGGAACCGCGTTCAAGAACAAGGGCGTTCAGCCCCTGCTCGACGCGGTCGTGCGCTACCTGCCCTCCCCCCTCGACGTCGACGCCATCGAAGGCCACGACGTCAAGGACCCGGAGCAGGTCATCAAGCGCCGCCCGTCCGACGACGAGCCCTTCGCCGGGCTCGCCTTCAAGATCGCGAGCGACCCGCACCTGGGCAAGCTCACCTTCGTCCGGATCTACTCCGGTCGCCTGACGGCCGGCACCGCGGTGCTGAACTCCGTGAAGGGCAAGAAGGAGCGCATCGGCAAGATCTACCGTATGCACGCGAACAAGCGTGAGGAGATCGAGTCGGTGGGCGCCGGCGACATCGTCGCCGTCATGGGCCTGAAGCAGACCACCACCGGTGAGACGCTGAGCGACGACAAGAACCCGGTGATCCTGGAGTCCATGGACTTCCCGGCGCCGGTCATCGAGGTCGCGATCGAGCCCAAGTCCAAGGGTGACCAGGAGCGTCTGGGTGTCGCCATCCAGCGCCTCGCGGAGGAGGACCCCTCCTTCCAGGTTCACTCGGACGAGGAGACCGGCCAGACCATCATCGGTGGTATGGGCGAGCTTCACCTCGAAGTGCTTGTCGACCGCATGAAGCGCGAGTTCCGCGTGGAGGCGAATGTCGGTAAGCCGCAGGTCGCTTACCGTGAGACGATCCGCAAGACCGTCGAGCGTATCGACTACACGCACAAGAAGCAGACCGGTGGTACCGGCCAGTTCGCGAAGGTGCAGATCGCGTTGGAGCCCATCGAGGGCGGCGACGCGACCTACGAGTTCGTGAACAAGGTGACCGGTGGCCGTATCCCCCGTGAGTACATCCCCTCGGTGGACGCGGGCGCGCAGGAGGCCATGCAGTTCGGCATCCTGGCCGGCTACGAGATGGTGGGCGTGCGCGTCACCCTTCTCGACGGTGGCTACCACGAGGTCGACTCCTCGGAGCTCGCCTTCAAGATCGCCGGTTCGCAGGCGTTCAAGGACGGTGCCCGCAGGGCGTCGCCCGTACTCCTCGAGCCGATGATGTCCGTCGAGGTCACCACGCCCGAGGACTACATGGGCGATGTCATCGGCGACCTCAACTCACGTCGTGGCCAGATCCAGGCCATGGAGGAGCGCCACGGCGCTCGTCTCGTGAAGGGCCTCGTGCCTCTCTCGGAGATGTTCGGCTACGTCGGAGACCTCCGCAGCAAGACCTCGGGTCGCGCAAGCTACTCGATGCAGTTCGACTCCTACGCCGAGGTTCCCCGGAACGTCGCCGAGGAGATCATCGCGAAGGCCAAGGGCGAGTAGCTCTTCCCGAGCACGCTTTAGGCTTGTCACCGGCAAGCCCTGGGGCCGTCGGACACCGCGTACGGGAAACCGTGCGAGGTGCCCGGTGCCCCGGGCCCCGGCATCCCAGCAAAGATCACCTGGCGCCGATGAGTAAGGCGTACAGAACCACTCCAGGAGGACCCCAGTGGCGAAGGCGAAGTTCGAGCGGACTAAGCCGCACGTCAACATCGGCACCATCGGTCACATCGACCACGGTAAGACGACCCTCACGGCCGCCATTACCAAGGTGCTGCATGACGCGTACCCGGACCTGAACGAGGCCTCGGCCTTCGACCAGATCGACAAGGCTCCCGAGGAGCGCCAGCGCGGTATCACCATCTCCATCGCGCACGTCGAGTACCAGACGGAGTCGCGTCACTACGCGCACGTCGACTGCCCCGGTCACGCGGACTACATCAAGAACATGATCACGGGTGCGGCGCAGATGGACGGCGCCATCCTCGTGGTCGCCGCGACCGACGGCCCGATGCCGCAGACCAAGGAGCACGTGCTCCTGGCCCGCCAGGTCGGCGTGCCGTACATCGTCGTCGCGCTGAACAAGGCCGACATGGTGGACGACGAGGAGATCCTCGAGCTCGTCGAGCTCGAGGTCCGTGAGCTCCTCTCCGAGTACGAGTTCCCGGGCGACGACCTGCCGGTCGTCAAGGTCTCGGCGCTCAAGGCGCTCGAAGGCGACAAGGAGTGGGGCCAGACCGTCCTCGACCTGATGAAGGCCGTCGACGAGTCCATCCCGCAGCCTGAGCGTGACGTCGAGAAGCCGTTCCTCATGCCCATCGAGGACGTCTTCACGATCACCGGCCGTGGCACGGTCGTCACCGGTCGTATCGAGCGTGGTGTGCTCAAGGTCAACGAGACCGTCGACATCGTCGGTATCAAGACCGAGAAGACCACCACCACGGTCACCGGCATCGAGATGTTCCGCAAGCTGCTCGACGAGGGCCAGGCCGGTGAGAACGTCGGTCTGCTCCTCCGTGGCATCAAGCGCGAGGATGTCGAGCGCGGCCAGGTCATCATCAAGCCCGGTTCGGTCACGCCGCACACCGAGTTCGAGGCCCAGTCCTACATCCTGTCGAAGGACGAGGGTGGTCGTCACACCCCCTTCTTCAACAACTACCGCCCGCAGTTCTACTTCCGTACGACTGACGTGACCGGCGTCGTTACCCTCCCCGAGGGCACCGAGATGGTCATGCCGGGCGACAACACCCTCATGACGGTCTCGCTGATTCAGCCGGTCGCCATGGAGGAGGGCCTGAAGTTCGCCATCCGTGAGGGTGGCCGGACCGTGGGCGCCGGCCAGGTCACCAAGATCAGCAAGTAGTACTCGCTGATCGGACCTGGTAGCTCCACAACGAGCAACCGTGTCAACGCAGGGGCCCCGCACCAGCTTTCGAGCTGGGGCGGGGCCCTTTCGCGTGCGGGGCATTTCGTGTGCGGGGGCGGGCCCGGGTGCCCCGTAAATCGAGTGCGTCGTGTCGCGGGGCGCTTCTAGGGTTGACGGGCGAGTGGTTACGGGGCGACGGGGGAGCAGGGCGATGCGTACGGCGTATCCGCGGACCGTGCATGTGCCGTGGTCGCCCGGGGTTGGTTCCGACGATGTGCGGGGCGGGGATCTGGGCGGGCTGCGGGGGCGGGAAGTTGTCGTCACCGAGAAGATGGACGGCGAGAACACCACCCTGTACCGCGACGGGCTGCACGCCCGGTCGCTGGATTCCGGGCATCATCCGTCGCGGGGCTGGGTCAAGGCGCTCCAAGGGCGGATCGGGGCGAGGATTCCGGCCGGGACGCGGGTGTGCGGGGAGAACATGTACGCCCGGCACTCGATCGCGTACGAGGAGTTGGAGAGCTGGTTCTACGGGTTCTCCGTGTGGGACGGCGAGTGGTGTCTCGGCTGGGACGAGACCGTGCGGGTGCTGCGGGGGCTGGGGATTCCCGTGCCGCGTGTGCTGTGGCGCGGGGTGTTCGACGAACGGGCCCTGCGGAGGCTGACGTTGGACCCCTCGCGGCAGGAGGGCTATGTCGTACGGACCGTCGAGGGTTTCGTACGCGAGGAGTTCGGGCGGCGGCTCGCCAAGTGGGTCCGGCCGCACCACGTACAGACCGATACGCACTGGATGCACGCCGCCGTCGTGGAGAACGGGCTCGGGGCGGGTGCCGCGCTGTGGGACGTGCGGTCGGGGGGCCCGGTGGACGCCGGGGCCGTGGCGCGCGCGGTGGGTGTGGCGGGGGACGAGCGGGCCGTCGGGGAAGTTGTCGGGCGGCTCGACGCCGGTGGGCGGTACGGGGACGACCGGCTGAGTGGGGTGTTCGCGGCGCTGTGCCACGATGTGCCGCGCGGGCGGCTCGCGGGCGCGCTCGCCGGGCCGCTCGGGATGGCGCAGGCGCGCCGGGTCGCGGATCTGGTGGGTCTGCACGGGGCGTTGGGCCGGCCCTTTCCCGACGACGAGCGCCGGGGCGGGCTGGCGCGGATGGCGCTCGCCGCCGATCTGGGGGTGCTGCACGCCGTCGCCGGCGCGGTGGCGGACGAGGCGTCGCGGGAGCGGGTCGAGTGGTCGGCGCTGATCGCCGAGGAGGCCGGGCTGCTGGGCCCGGAGCCGTTGCGGGCGCTGCGGGAGGGGCTGCGTACCGCGCTCGACGGGCTGGGCGAAGAGGCCGTCGAACGGTGCTGGGCGCAGGCGCGGGACCTCTGGGTCGCCGGGCGGCTCACCACCGTCGAGGAGGCGGTGGCCGCGACCTGGCGGTGGCGGTCCGGGGACTTCCCGTCGCTGATTCAACTCGTCGGTCCTTCGGGGAGCGGGAAGAGCACCTTCGCCGCAGGACTGACCGGGATCGGGACGCGGGTCTCGCTCGACGAACTGCGGGAGTCCCGGGGTGCGCGCGCCGACCAGCGCGCCAACGAGGATGTCCTGCGGGACGGTCTCGACCGGCTCGACCGGGCTCTCGCGGGCGGCGGGGCGGTGGTGTGGGACGCCACCTCCCTCAACCGTCAACAGCGGTCGCTCGTCGGGGCGTTGGCGCGGCGGCGCGACGCCTTCGTCACGTACGCCGTGCTGCTCGTCGACGAGCCGGAGCTGGTGCGTCGTAACGGCGCCCGACCCCATCCGGTGCCGCCCGACGTACTCGCGGGACAGCTGCGCCGCTTCGTACCGCCGTATCCGGGGGACGCGCACCGGACGTGGTACGTGGGGGCAGGCGGCGGCATCGAGGACATGGACAGCGTGGCAGGGGAGTTCTGATGCGGACCAGCGACCAGCTCTACCACCAGGTGCGCTGGGACCCGCGCTTCGATCCCGCGCGCTTCGTCCTCGGCGTCAGCCGGCGCGGTACGACCCCGGGGCGGATCCCGCTGCCCGCGTTCGTGCCCGGCGGCGACATCCCGTGGCACCGTGTGCTGTTCGTCGAGGCGGACGGCGAGGTCGTGTGGGACCGGGCGACCGGCGTCGACCGTATCGACGCCACGGACGCGGGGCGGGTACGCCAACCCCGGCTGCTGCGGGCGCCGTTCTTCACGGCGCGGACGGCTTACGCGTACGGCTCCGAGGGCTGGCGCCCGGCGCAGGGCGGGCCGTCGACTTCACCCGCCGACTCGCTGCGCGTCCGCGTCCTGACCTGGAACACCCTCTGGGACCGCTACGACAGCGACCGCGTCCACACCGCCGCGCGGCGCCCCATGCTGCTCGACGCCCTCAGGGAGTCGGACGCCGACGTCATCGCCCTCCAGGAGGTCGAGCGCGAGCTGCTGACGATGCTGCTCAACGCGCCCTGGGTGCGGGCGAGTTACACCATCGGCGGCGACCCCGGCGGGCGCGGCGTGGACGACGACGGGCTGCTGCTCCTCAGCCGGCTGCCGGTACGCGAGGCGGGGCACCATGTCCTCGGCTCGCACAAGGCCGTCACCGCGCTCACGGTGGAGACCGCCGCCGGGCCGCTCGTCGTGGCCGCCACCCACCTGAGCAGCGACCACTCCAAGGACGGCCCGGCCCGGCGCCGTGCCGAACTCGCCTCCCTCGCCGAGGGGTTGGGCGGCATTGACGCCGATGTGATCCTGCTGGGGGACTTCAACGACGGCGCCGGCGGGCGCGAGGGACCGGCCGCCGCGCTCGGGCTGCGTGACGCCTGGAGCGAGGTTTACGGCTCCGAGGACTCGACGCCCACATTCGATCCCGTCGCCAATCCGCTGGCGGCGGTGGCCTCGCTGACGGGCCGGGCCGGGCGGCTGGACCGGGTGCTGGTGCGGGGGAGCGGGGTGGCGGTCACCGGGGCGGCGCTGCGGGGCGATACGCCGGACCCGAGCGGACTCTTCATCTCCGACCACTACGGAGTGGAGGCGGAGGTCGCCCTCGGGGCGGCGGAGACTCCCGCGGACGTTCTCGACGTGCCTGCCACCGCTCGTACGGCTGTCGCCTGGATACCGCCCCGCGAGCTGTGGGCTCCCCTCCAGGCCGTACGCCGCGAGCACGACCCGCAGGTGGACCGCTGGCCGCCGCACGTGAATCTGCTGTTCGGCTTCGTCCCGGAGTCCGACTTCGAGCGCGCTGCCCCGCTCGTCGCCGCTGCCGCCGCCGAGACCGCGCCTTTCACGGCGCGGCTGGCCGGGGTCCACACGTTCGGGCACCGAGAGGACGCCACGCTCTGGCTCGACCCGGCGGCGGGTGGTGAGGGTCCCTGGGCGGGGCTTCGGGAGGAGCTGGAACGGCGCTTCCCGCGCTGCGGTGGGCGGCGGGCTGAGGGCTTCACGCCGCATCTGACGCTGGGGCGGAGCCGTGACCCGCAGCGGGTCGCGGCGGGGATCGAGGCACGGCTCGGCGAAGTGACCGCCACGGTGGGGGAGTTGGCGCTGCTGTCGCGCAGGGGCGACGAGCCGATGCGCGTACGGGCGACGGTGGCGCTCGGGACCGGGGAGGTCAGCTGGCTGCCGGAGGACACCCCGTCCCCGGACTCTTCGACTCTTCATGCCGACGAGGCCGCGCGATCGATCGCCGGGACACTCGCCCGGACGCTGCCCGACGGTGTCGTGCACACCGTGGGCTCCCGCCGCATGGGCTGCGCGGTCCCAGGAGCCGACCTGGACCTGGTGGCGGCGCTGCCGGGCGCGACGGTGGACATGGGCGAGCTACGGCGCCGGGTGGGCGCCGCGCTGCCCGCGTCTCAGCTCCGGGAGGTGGTGGGCGCGCGCGTGCCCGGACTCCGTTTCACGACGGGCGAGTCGGGGGTCGATCTGGCCGTGGTCGCGAGCGGTTCGTTGCCGCCGACGCAGGCCGTGGACCGTCGTGCCGAGCTGGGCGAGGCGGCTGCCGTCGCGCTGAGCGCGGTGAGCGACGCGGCGGCGATACGTGACGCGGTCGGCGAGCGCCACGACGCCTTCGCCGCGCTGGCGAGGGACGTGAAGAGCTGGGCGGCGGCGCGGGGGCTGGACTCGGCGCCGTTCGGCGGGCTGCCCGGCCTGGCCTGGGCGGTCCTGGCGGCGCGCACGGTCGCGGAGGCCGGCCCGCTGGGGCGGGAGGAACTGCTGAGGCACTTCTTCGGCACATGGGCGGCGTGGGACTGGCGTGTACCGGTCTCCCTCCGCGCCGGCGCCGCGCCGGCGGCCGTTCCTGCCGCCGCCCCCGTCACCGTACTGACCCCGACCGCCCCGGTCCGCAGCTGCACGGACCAGGTCGGCCCCGGTCAACGCGACCTGCTGGTACGGGAGTTGTACGCGGCCTGGGAACTGGCCGCACCACCGCCCATGCACCGCCGCCACGCCGCCTGGGCGGTGGTGACCGTGGACACGCGGCACCCCGACACCCTGGGCCGGTTCCGGGGCCGCGTACGGGCGCTGCTCACCGCGCTCGAAGCGGCCGGGGTGCGGGACGCGCACGCCTGGCCACGGCCGTACGCGACGGAGGGCGCGGGCGTGCGGTACGCGATCGGCCTCGGCGAGGACCCGCCGGACGCGGCGGCGCTCGCGACGATCGTGGAGCCGTGGGGACGGGGGCTGCGGGACGTGGCTGTCGCGTGGGCGCGGGGCGGAGACGTACCGACCCTGGCCTGACGGCGCACCGACTTACGCTGACGGGATGCCCGAGCTGGCCGCAGACGCCAGTGCCAACCGTGTCGACCCCCGGGTGCCGCGCACCCGCGCGCTGCTGAAGAAGGCGGCGCTGGAGCCGGCCGCCGAGCACGAACCCGACACGATCACCCTGGCGCACGTCGCCGAGCGGGCGACTGTGAACCGCGCCACGGTGTACCGCGGGCCTTCAGGTAGTACCGGGCGAAGTCGAGGTACTGGCCCGTGATTCGGCGACGCGTCTCCTTGCCGGTCGACCCGTGGCGCAGGTGCGCGTGCAGGGCGTCCCACCAGATGCTGCGGCCGATCGCGAAGCCGACGAAGCCGGGGACGGGCGCCGCGACCGCCAGCCAGTGATCGAGTTGGCCGTGTGTCGCGTGGCGCCCCAGAACGATGCACCTCGCCGACCGCCCGTCGCGCTGGGCCGCGGCGAGCACGGCCACGCTGTCCTCGTGGCGCTCCAGTCCCTCGATCTTCCAGATCGCGGGCTCCACACCCCGGTCCTGGAGGTATTCGATCACCTCGACCGTGAGCCCCGGCCTGCGCTCGGCGTCGTAGCGGGCGGCGTCGTAGCGGGCGGTGTCGTCGCCGACGGCCCGCTTGTCGTCGTCGCTCGCCGGTACGAGGAGTTCCAGGATCAGCGGCCGGCCGGCGTCCGCCGCCCACGAAGAGACCTCGGCCAGATCCCTGGCCTGCTGTGCCCGCCGGTCCGCGTCGAACCCCGGATTGTCGCGCACGAGGACTTTCGCGTGATCGGCGGGAAAGAATTCCGCGTGGCGCCGCCACCGGCCGCCATAGGCGAACTCGAACCATTCACTGCCGCTGGCCTCGACCGGTACCGACAGATCGACCGCGCCGCCCGATCTGCCCGCGAGTTCGATGACACCGGCGCCGTACTGTTCGTCGATGAGAATTCCCGGCTGTACGGTCTCCGGCAGCTCTTCGGCGGCGTCCAGCAGTGCCTGGTAGATCAGCAACTTGTCGGCGGAGATTCGGGCCGCCTGCGCCGGGTCGGGCGGCCGGGTGAGCCCGTACAGACCCGATTCAAGACTGTTTCTGTGGTCTGCCGCGAGAATGAGGAGCGGCTGCTCATCGGATACGGCCTGCGGTGAATTCTCCGGACCGGCGAGAGGAATGTCGGTCATGAAGACCCCTCTTCCCAAGCGGCGGCGATTCCCCCCATTCAGGTTGCGTCGGCCGACGCTCCTTGTCCAACGCGGCAGGGGCCGACGGGCGGTCCGGCGACCGAACGGCCGCCACGCGCGACCTGGTCCGGCGGCCTGAGCCGTCACTGTTCATGACATCTGTCATGAACAGTGATGACGTGCCGCCCTGCCGTCACCCGCCGATCCGCCCTAGCTTGGCCACAGGGCCCGCTCCTGACGGCCCTCCCCGACGTCAACGGTTGGAAGAGATCATGCAGAACGAGACGCTCGTCGTCGAAGACCTGATGCTGCTGATGTTCGACGACAAGTCGGGAGCGATCGCGGGCTCCGGCACGCTGTACTACACCCTGGGCGGCGCCGTTCTCGTAGAGCTGGGCCTCGGCGGATACGTCACGGTCGACGAGAACGACAGCGGGCTGAGCGGACTGAAGGTGCACGCCGTCCCCGGAAATCCGCCGGCGGATCCGCTGCTCCGGGACGCCCATGAGCAGATCGCCCGGCGCAAGCGAGGTGTGCAGACCCTCCTCATCGAGATCGGCACGGAGTTGCGTGAGACCGTGCTCGATCGGCTGGTCGAGCGGGGCATGCTGCGCCGGGAGAGCAGGAAGACGCTGGGACTGTTCCGTACGACCGCGACGACGGCCGCGGACACCGGCCACAAGAAGGCCCTCGTGGAGAAGGCCCGCGCCGTCCTCATCGACGGCGCGGAGCCCGACACCCGTACGACGGCGCTGATCGGCCTGCTGTCCGCGAGCGGGACGCTGCCGAGCCTGCACCCGGCCATCCCGTGGTCCGGCCAGGTCTACAAGCGTGCGAAGGAGCTGGAGCAGGCCAGTTGGGGCGCGGAGGCCGTGAACTCGGCGGTCCTGCGGACCATGGTGGCGGTCTCCATGGGAACCGTCATCGCCGTCACCAGCTGAGGTCCACCGGGGGCGGGCGTACGGGACTTGACCACGGTCACGAGATCTTCGTGCGTCAAGTTCCGCCGGACGCCGCTCAAAGCTTGCTGAGCGCCCGCATCGCCTCACGCTCGACGCGCGAGAGTTCGTGGAGGACGGCGCCGGCCCGCACGAGGTGTCGGTCGTCGCCGGATTCACCGGCTGTCGTCACAAGCGCGGCCACCTCCGTCCAGAGCGCGGCGGCCTCCGCGTACAGGCCCTGGCCGGTGCGCAGATGGCCGCTGTCGATCAGCTGGAGAGACTCGGCGAGGAAGTCCCGGTAGAGATTGCGGAACAGGGCGCCGCCGGTGCCGGCCTTCTCCATGAGGACGGCGGCGCGTGTCAGGTCCTCCCGAGGATTGTCGGTGCGCCCCAGCCACCGCGGCACCTGCTTCGCGGTCTTCTCGATGCCCCGGTGGCCCAGATTCGCGATGGGCGGGTTCAGAAAGGCTTCCGCGCAGATCCTGATCGCGGGGATGATCCGCTCCCGCGGTGACGGTCGGCCGCCGGGCGCCGTGAGAGTGAAGGAGCGGTGCCTGGCTGTCATGGGGCCGCGCTCCGCCCTCGCCCTGGCCAGGGCGGCGAGGCTCGTCGTGACCGCTCCGCCCTGCGCGGCGGTGTCCACCAGGTGGGCGTCCTCGTCGTCGTAGCCGTACATGGCCACGACGTGCCCGCCGAAGTGCACCTTGGTGCTGAAGTAGTCCAGGTGGTAGCTGTCGAGCTGAAGGCCGACCGGCCGGCCGGCGTCGACGGGCGCGGCCACGTTCCGCCATGCCTTGCGCGCGGAGGTGGTCTCCTCGACCAGCAGCTCAAGCCCGAGTGTCGCGGCCAGGTTCCTGGTCAGCTCGAAGGGCTTGACCCGGCCGCCGAGGAAGGGGAAGCCCATCGCCTTGCTGTCCCAGTAGACGAAGGACAGCCCGGAGCCGAGCCCGAACAGCATGGGCTCGGACAGGTCGATTCCCTCGTGCCGCAGCAGCACGCCAAGAGCGGTCGTCTCGCAGTGCCGCATCCCGTGTGCGGCCATCAGATGGCGTACGCGCCCGTGCAAGGCCGCCCGTGTTCGCGCGCGTACGGGGTGAGCGCCACCGCTCCGACGCCGCGCACCGTCGTGTGCGGGCCCAAGTCCAGCGGGCTGACGCCCAGTTGACCCGCGAGCTGCGGTGAGAGGTACGCGGCGAGGTCCGCCCACTCCTCCTCGTCGGCCCCCTCGTCCCCCACCGGGATGACGTTCTCCTCCAGGCAGGCGGCGCGCTCCTCGGGCAGCGGCTCGCCCAGCGTGTACCGCTCGTCGTCCTTGCTCCAGGACGCGCGGAAGCGCCGTACGACATCGCCGCCCTCGGCGACGAGCCAGCTCGATCCGCCGCCCTGCTCACCGAAGAAGTACGCCTGGGCCCGCCCGTAGCGCCGGCTCAACTCGGTGACGACGCGCAGCACGTCCGCCGCGCGTTCCGGATCGCCGGGGTTGCACCAGGGGCCGAGGACCAGCGTCCATCCGTCGACCTCCGGAGTGACGTAGACCCTGCCGTGTTCGGCGCCGTCGTGGCTGTCGTGCACTCCCACGCTCAGCCCCAGCCCGAAGGTCGCGGGCCGGATCTCGTACAGGCCGAGCAGCTCCGCGACGCCCCGCTGATCGTCGGTGGGGACGGCTATCCAGGACGTGAAGCAGGTGTCGAGGGGCTGGGCCGGCTCGTCGGCCGTCTTGATACGGATCAGCCGCTCCACGGCGGCACGGTCCGCCGCCGACAGCGCCTCCTCGCCGCCGACCGAGGCGAGGACGGTCAGCGCGCGTGCCCGCAGACGCGCCGGCCCCTGCGCGCGTATGTCACGCATACGTTCCACGACACCGGGACCCAGCATCGTCAGCACCCACTCGGCGCGCTGGGCGACCTGCGGGGCCGGGTCCGCGAGCAGGGGAACCAACGCGTCGATCACCACGCCGTAGTCCACACCGGGCGCCGGATCCCGGCCGAACGCCACCGAGCAGGCGCACTGGATCCCGTACGCGGCCGAATTCCGCACCTCGGCGGACGGGTGCGACAGCGCCTCGACGTAGTGGTCGACCGCGCGGAACGAGGTGAAGACGCGACTGACGCGGCGACGCGACTCGTCGTCCTCGGCGGCGGCCAGCGCCGCCTGCACCGCGTCGAAGGCGACCGGCCCGATCCGCTGGGCCAGCACGAACTCGATCTGCCCGTGCGGGACGGCCGGGTCCGCGCTCAGCAACTCGTCGAGCAGCGGTCCCACCGCCGCGCTCCCCAGCGCGGCCAGCCTGTCCCGCGCCGCCTCCCGCAGATCGGGATCGGCAAGCGCCCTGATCGCATCCACCACGGTCTCCTTCTCGGGCGTGAAGTGCTGTTCCGAGGGCCCATGGTGGGGCATGGCACTGACAGTCGGTGTCTACGGGACGGGGCAGGGCGCCGACGGCATCCGGCACCCGTACCGCGCAGCGCCGAGCGTCACGCGTGCTGCGGCATCTCGTCCTTCAGGTTGGACCGGATCTGCGCCCGCAGTTCCGCCGTGTTCTCGTGGCCGTGCACCGAGGCCGCGTGCTCACTCGCGGCGCGGACCACCTCGTCCTCCTCGCCCGTGATGGCGAGGGTGCAGTTCGTCTCGCTCGGCATATCTCGGCAATCGACTACTTTGCGCATGATGCACCTCCATGTACCAGTGTCCTCCTGTTCGGGGGACTCCGGTCGGATCGCACACGCGCCACGGCGTCAGCCGTACGGTTCGTCTCTCACCCCGTGGGGTACGCTCTCCGGCCGCGATTGGCCAGGGCTCCGGGGCATATGGCACACTGCACAGGTTGCTCGGTTGAGTGCCGATGCTGCGCGCCTCCCGTCGGGAGGACCGGAAGCGAGTCCCACAGTACTCGTCGTCCCATCTGCCTCTCACGGCAGCGCTGGGGCGGACGTACGGGAATCTTCTGGGAAGTGTCAGCGGGGTACCGGCCAGGCACCCGGTGGGCGATCGTCCCCGGTCCCGTGGTCTTCGGGGCCGCACCCCTTGGCAGGGAAATCCTTCGGGAATTTCTATGTAGAGGGAATGCGACACGCCCGACCGCGTGGGTCGGAGACAGCAGTGCGCACCTCCGGGCGCCAGAGCGTTTCGAGAGAACAGGACTACTGAGTAGCCATGGCGGGACAGAAGATCCGCATCCGGCTCAAGGCCTACGACCACGAGGTCATCGACTCTTCGGCGAAGAAGATCGTCGAGACGGTGACTCGCACTGGTGCGTCGGTCGCGGGCCCGGTGCCGCTGCCCACTGAGAAGAACGTGTACTGCGTCATCAAGTCGCCGCACAAGTACAAGGACTCGCGCGAGCACTTCGAGATGCGCACGCACAAGCGCCTGATCGACATCCTCGACCCGACGCCCAAGACCGTTGACTCGTTGATGCGCCTGGACCTTCCGGCCGGCGTCGACATCGAGATCAAGCTCTGAGAGGCGCGGAAGAGATGGCAAAGCAGATCAAGGGTGTCCTGGGCGAGAAGCTCGGCATGACCCAGGTCTGGGACGAGAACAACCGTGTCGTCCCGGTGACCGTGGTCAAGGCCGGACCCTGCGTTGTAACCCAGGTCCGTACGAATGACTCCGACGGCTACGAGTCGGTCCAGATCGCCTTCGGCGAGATCGACCCGCGCAAGGTGAACAAGCCCCTCAAGGGTCACTTCGCCAAGGCCGACGTGACCCCCCGCCGCCACCTGGTGGAGCTCCGCACCTCCGACGCGTCCGAGTACACGCTCGGCCAGGAGGTCACCGCCGCTGTGTTCGAGTCCGGCGTCCGCGTGGACGTCACGGGCAAGAGCAAGGGCAAGGGCTTCGCCGGTGTCATGAAGCGTCACAACTTCAAGGGCCTCGGCGCCGGTCACGGAACCCAGCGCAAGCACCGCTCTCCCGGCTCCATCGGTGGCTGTGCCACCCCGGGCCGTGTGTTCAAGGGCCTCCGCATGGCGGGTCGCATGGGCAACGAGCGGGTCACCACCCAGAACCTGACCGTTCACGCCGTTGACGCGGAGAAGGGCCTGCTCCTCATCAAGGGCGCGGTCCCCGGTCCGAACGGCGGCCTCGTCCTGGTCCGCACCGCGGCGAAGGGGGCCTGAAGACATGAGCACCATCGACATCATGTCGCCCTCGGGCGACAAGTCCGGGACCGTTGAGCTCCCGGCCGAGATCTTCGACGCCAAGGTCAGCATCCCGCTGATCCACCAGGTCGTCGTCGCGCAGCTGGCCGCCGCCCGTCAGGGCACGCACAAGGTCAAGCGCCGTGGCGAGGTCCGTGGTGGTGGCAAGAAGCCTTACCGCCAGAAGGGCACCGGCCGCGCCCGTCAGGGTTCGACCCGTGCGCCGCAGTTCGCCGGCGGTGGCGTCGTACACGGCCCCACCCCGCGTGACTACTCGCAGCGGACCCCGAAGAAGATGAAGGTCGCCGCCCTGCGCGGGGCCCTCTCGGACCGGGCCCGCAACGCTCGTATCCACGTCGTCTCCGACGTGGTCGAGGGCGCGGCGTCCACCAAGGCCGCCAAGACCCTGCTCGGCAAGGTCAGTGAGCGCAAGCACGTGCTCCTGGTCGTCGAGCGGAGCGACGAGGCCGCGTGGCTGTCCGCGCGCAACCTCCCCGAGGTCCACCTGCTGGACCCGGGACAGCTCAACACGTACGACGTGCTTGTCTCCGACGACGTGGTCTTCACCAAGGCCGCCTTCGAGTCCTTCGTGTCCGGCGGGGCTGCGCGACAGACTGCCGAGACCGAGGGGAGCGAAGCCTGATGGCCGAGATCACCAGCAAGACCTACACGGACCCGCGTGACGTTCTCGTCAAGCCCGTGGTGTCCGAGAAGAGCTACGCGCTGCTCGACGAGAACAAGTACACGTTCATCGTCGCGCCCGGCTCCAACAAGACCCAGATCAAGCAGGCCGTCGAGGCGGTCTTCTCGGTCAAGGTCACCGGGGTCAACACGATCAACCGGCAGGGCAAGCGCAAGCGCACCCGCACCGGTTTCGGCAAGCGCGCCGACACCAAGCGCGCCATCGTGACCCTCGCCGAGGGCGACCGTATCGACATCTTCGGCGGCCCGACTTCCTAACGGGAGTCGGTTCGAATCGAAGTCCGGAATATTCCGAGGACTGAGAAATGGGTATCCGCAAGTACAAGCCGACGACCCCGGGCCGTCGTGGCTCCAGCGTCGCCGACTTTGTAGAGATCACGCGGTCCACGCCGGAGAAGTCGCTGGTCCGCCCCCTGCACAGCAAGGGCGGCCGTAACAACGCCGGTCGTGTGACCGTTCGCCACCAAGGCGGCGGACACAAGCGCGCATTTCGCTTGATTGATTTTCGTCGTCACGACAAGGACGGCGTGCCGGCCAAGGTCGCGCACATCGAGTACGACCCGAACCGCACCGCGCGCATCGCGCTCCTGCACTACGCGGACGGTGAGAAGCGCTACATTCTCGCGCCGCGTGGCCTGACGCAGGGCAGCCGTGTCGAGAACGGCCCGTCCGCCGACATCAAGCCCGGCAACAACCTGGCGCTGCGCAACATCCCGGTCGGTACGACCATCCACGCCATCGAGCTGCGTCCCGGCGGCGGCGCGAAGTTCGCCCGTTCCGCGGGTACTTCGGTGCAGCTGCTGGCGAAGGAGGGCTCCATGGCCCACCTTCGTATGCCGTCCGGAGAGATCCGGCTGGTCGACGTCCGCTGCCGCGCCACCATCGGTGAGGTCGGCAACGCCGAGCAGTCGAACATCAACTGGGGCAAGGCCGGCCGTATGCGCTGGAAGGGCGTCCGCCCGACCGTCCGCGGTGTCGCCATGAACCCCGTTGACCACCCGCACGGTGGTGGTGAGGGCAAGACTTCAGGTGGTCGCCACCCGGTCAGCCCGTGGGGTCAGAAGGAAGGTCGTACGCGTTCGCCGAAGAAGGCGAGCAACAAGTACATCGTCCGCCGCCGCAAGACGAACAAGAAGCGCTAGGAGCGGGTTTAGATGCCGCGCAGTCTCAAGAAGGGGCCCTTCGTCGACGGCCACCTCATCAAGAAGGTGGACGTCCAGAACGAAGCTGGCACCAAGAACGTCATCAAGACCTGGTCCCGTCGCTCGATGATCATCCCGGCAATGCTGGGCCACACCATCGCGGTGCACAACGGCAAGATCCATGTCCCGGTGTTCGTCACCGAGTCGATGGTCGGCCACAAGCTCGGCGAGTTCTCGCCGACTCGCACCTTCCGCGGCCACGTCAAGGACGACCGGAAGTCGAAGCGCCGCTAACGGCGGGGTGGAAACGACTATGACTTACACCGAAGGGACAACCATGGAAGCCAGGGCCCAGGCGCGGTACATCCGCGTCACGCCCATGAAGGCCCGCCGCGTGGTGGACCTCATCCGTGGCATGGATGCCACGGAGGCTCAGGCGGTCCTGCGTTTCGCCCCGCAGGCCGCGAGCGTGCCGGTCGGCAAGGTGCTGGACAGCGCCATTGCCAACGCCGCGCACAACTACGACCACCCAGACGCCACTTCGCTGGTCATCAGCGAGGCGTACGTGGACGAGGGTCCGACCCTGAAGCGGTTCCGGCCGCGTGCCCAGGGCCGCGCCTACCGGATCCGTAAGCGGACCAGCCACATCACCGTGGTCGTCAGCAGCAAGGAAGGAACCCGGTAATGGGCCAGAAGGTTAACCCGCATGGGTTCCGGCTCGGTATCACCACGGACTTCAAGTCCCGCTGGTACGCCGACAAGCTGTACAAGGACTACGTCAAGGAAGACGTCGCCATTCGTCGCATGATGACGAAGGGGATGGAGCGTGCCGGTATCTCCAAGGTGGAGATCGAGCGCACCCGTGACCGCGTCCGCGTGGACATCCACACCGCACGTCCGGGCATCGTCATCGGCCGCCGTGGCGCCGAGGCCGACCGCATCCGCGGCGAGCTGGAGAAGCTGACCGGCAAGCAGGTCCAGCTGAACATCCTCGAGGTCAAGAACCCCGAGGTGGACGCTCAGCTGGTGGCCCAGGCCGTCGCCGAGCAGCTGTCCTCGCGTGTCTCCTTCCGTCGCGCCATGCGTAAGAGCATGCAGTCGACGATGAAGGCCGGCGCCAAGGGCATCAAGATCCAGTGCGGTGGCCGCCTCGGCGGCGCCGAGATGTCGCGCTCGGAGTTCTACCGCGAGGGCCGCGTGCCCCTGCACACGCTCCGTGCCAACGTCGACTACGGCTTCTTCGAGGCCAAGACGACCTTCGGCCGTATCGGCGTGAAGGTCTGGATCTACAAGGGCGACGTCAAGAACATCGCCGAGGTGCGCGCCGAGAACGCCGCGGCGCGCGCGGGCAACCGTCCGGCCCGTGGTGGCGGCAACGACCGTCCCGCCGGCCGCGGTGGCCGCGGTGGCGAGCGTGGCGGTCGCGGTGGCCGCAAGCCGCAGCAGGCTCCCGGCGCGGAGGCCCCCAAGGCCGACGCGACGGCTGCTCCGGCCGCGGAGGCCGCGCCCACTTCTACCGGCGGAACGGAGGCCTGACCGAAATGCTGATCCCCCGTAGGGTCAAGCACCGCAAGCAGCACCACCCGAAGCGCAGCGGAATGTCCAAGGGTGGCACGCAGGTTGCGTTCGGCGAGTACGGCATCCAGGCGCTGACCCCGGCATACGTGACGAACCGTCAGATCGAGGCCGCTCGTATCGCGATGACCCGTCACATCAAGCGTGGCGGCAAGGTCTGGATCAACATCTACCCGGACCGTCCCCTGACGAAGAAGCCCGCCGAGACCCGCATGGGTTCCGGTAAGGGTTCTCCCGAGTGGTGGATCGCGAACGTCAAGCCCGGTCGGGTGATGTTCGAGCTGTCCTACCCGAACGAGAAGGTTGCCAAGGAGGCGCTCACCCGCGCCGCCCACAAGCTTCCGATGAAGTGCCGCATCGTTCGGCGCGAGGCAGGTGAGTCGTGATGGCGGCCGTTACCAAGGCGTCCGAGCTGCGTGAACTGGGCAACGAGGAGCTTGTCGACAAGCTCCGCGAGGCCAAGGAAGAGCTGTTCAACCTCCGCTTCCAGGCGGCGACCGGTCAGCTTGAGAACCACGGCCGGCTGAAGCTGGTCCGGAAGGACATCGCGCGGATCTACACCCTGATGCGTGAGCGCGAGCTGGGCATCGAGACGGTGGAGAGCGCCTGATGACTGAGAGCAACGTGACTGAGACGACCGCGAAGAGCGACCGCGGCTTCCGCAAGACCCGTGAGGGTCTCGTCGTCAGCGACAAGATGGACAAGACCGTCGTCGTCGCTGTCGAGGACCGCGTGAAGCACGCGCTGTACGGCAAGGTCATCCGCCGTACGAACAAGCTCAAGGCGCACGACGAGGCGAACGCCGCCGGGATCGGCGACCGTGTCCTCCTCATGGAGACCCGGCCGCTGTCCGCGACGAAGCGTTGGCGCATCGTCGAGATCCTTGAGAAGGCCAAGTAACCAAGGCCGCAGCAATCCCTCCGAGGGCATTCCCTAGGAGTAGTTCCGCCAGGCTCGGTGGGGTCCGTACGCAGGTGACGGACCCCGCCGGGAACCGGCAGACGATCAGGAGATAGACGTGATCCAGCAGGAGTCGCGACTGCGTGTCGCCGACAACACTGGTGCCAAGGAGATCCTTTGCATCCGTGTTCTCGGTGGCTCGGGTCGCCGCTACGCGGGCATCGGTGACGTCATCGTCGCCACCGTCAAGGACGCGATCCCCGGTGGCAACGTGAAGAAGGGTGACGTCATCAAGGCGGTCATCGTTCGCACCGTGAAGGAGCGCCGCCGCCAGGACGGCTCGTACATCCGCTTCGACGAGAACGCCGCCGTCATTCTGAAGAACGACGGCGACCCTCGTGGCACCCGTATCTTCGGCCCGGTGGGCCGTGAGCTGCGCGAGAAGAAGTTCATGAAGATCATCTCGCTCGCGCCGGAGGTGCTGTAAGCATGAAGATCAAGAAGGGCGACCTGGTTCAGGTCATCACCGGTAAGGACAAGGGCAAGCAGGGCAAGGTCATTGTGGCCTACCCCACGCAGGACCGTGTTCTCGTCGAGGGTGTCAACCGGGTCAAGAAGCACACCAAGGCCGGCCAGACCGCGCGTGGTTCGCAGACCGGCGGCATCGTGACGACCGAAGCCCCTGTCCACATCAGCAACGTTCAGCTGGTCGTGGAGAAGGACGGCAAGAAGGTCGTCACCCGCGTCGGCTACCGCTTTGACGACGAGGGCAACAAGATCCGCGTTGCCAAGCGGACCGGTGAGGACATCTGATGACGACCACAACCGCGCCGCGTCTGAAGCTGCGCTACCGCGAGGAGATCGCCGGCAAGCTGCGTGAGGAGTTCTCCCTGGAGAACGTCATGCAGGTCCCCGGTCTCGTCAAGATCGTGGTCAACATGGGTGTGGGCGACGCCGCCCGCGACTCCAAGCTGATCGAGGGTGCCATCAAGGACCTCACCACGATCACCGGCCAGAAGCCGGCCGTGACCAAGGCCCGCAAGTCGATCGCGCAGTTCAAGCTGCGCGAGGGGCAGCCGATCGGCTGCCACGTCACCCTCCGCGGTGACCGCATGTGGGAGTTCCTGGACCGTACGCTGTCGCTCGCGCTGCCGCGTATCCGTGACTTCCGCGGCCTGTCGCCCAAGCAGTTCGACGGCCGTGGCAACTACACCTTCGGTCTCACGGAGCAGGTCATGTTCCACGAGATCGACCAGGACAAGATCGACCGGGTCCGGGGCATGGACATCACCGTGGTCACCACGGCGACCAACGACGACGAGGGTCGTGCCCTCCTTCGTCACCTCGGCTTCCCGTTCAAGGAGAACTGACCGTGGCGAAGAAGGCTCTGATCGCTAAGGCCGCCCGCAAGCCGAAGTTCGGCGTGCGCGGTTACACGCGCTGCCAGCGCTGTGGGCGTCCCCACTCCGTCTACCGCAAGTTCGGCCTGTGCCGTGTCTGCCTTCGTGAGATGGCACACCGCGGCGAGCTGCCGGGCGTCACCAAGAGCTCCTGGTAATTCTTCCGCTTCAGCGTTGAGTTGAAGTACGGAATCAACCAGAGCTCTCGGTAAGCAACTGGTCGGCGGAAGCCCTGCTCCACATGCCGTAGGCTTGGGGGGTTGGGCGTCCGCCGCCCGAAACTTACTACGCCGTAGGTCCCCGCACCGCACCCGTCCCGCCATCGAGCGGGGAGAGGGATGGCGCATACAGGAAACCCCGGCGAGAGAGGCCGAAGGCCAATTCATGACCATGACTGATCCCATCGCAGACATGCTCACGCGTCTGCGTAACGCGAACTCGGCGTATCACGACACCGTCGAGATGCCGCACAGCAAGATCAAGTCGCACATCGCGGAGATCCTCCAGCAGGAGGGCTTCATCACCGGCTGGAAGGTCGAGGACGCCGAGGTCGGCAAGTCCCTCACCCTCGAGCTGAAGTTCGGCCCGAACCGCGAGCGTTCGATCGCCGGCATCAAGCGCATCTCGAAGCCGGGTCTGCGCGTGTATGCCAAGTCCACCAACCTGCCCAAGGTGCTCGGCGGCCTGGGCGTGGCGATCATCTCCACGTCCCACGGTCTTCTGACCGGCCAGCAGGCAGGCAAGAAGGGCGTAGGTGGGGAAGTCCTCGCCTACGTCTGGTAGTCGGGAACGGAGGAAAAGCTCATGTCGCGAATCGGCAAGCTCCCCATCCAGGTTCCCACCGGTGTGGACGTCACCATCGACGGCCGTACGGTCGCGGTGAAGGGCCCCAAGGGCACCCTCTCGCACACCGTCGCAGCGCCGATCGAGGTCTCCAAGGACGATGACGGCACCCTCAAGGTGCTGCGTCCGAACGACGAGCGTCAGAACAAGGCCCTGCACGGCCTGTCCCGCACGCTGGTGGCGAACATGATCACCGGTGTGACCCAGGGATACAGCAAGGCGCTCGAAATCAGCGGTGTCGGTTACCGGGTCCAGGCGAAGGGCTCCAACCTGGAGTTCGCGCTCGGATACAGCCACCCGATCGTCGTCGAGGCCCCGGAGGGCATCACCTTCAAGGTCGAGTCCCCGACGAAGCTCAGTGTCGAGGGCATCGACAAGCAGAAGGTCGGCGAGGTCGCGGCGAACATCCGCAAGCTGCGGAAGCCCGACCCGTACAAGGCCAAGGGCGTCAAGTACGCCGGCGAGGTCATCCGCCGCAAGGTCGGAAAGGCGGGTAAGTAGCCATGGCATTCGGTGTAAAGATCGCCAAGGGCAAGGCCTACAAGGCCGCTGCCATCAAGCGGCGTCACATCCGCGTACGCAAGAAGGTCTCGGGCACGCAGGTCCGCCCCCGCCTCGTTGTGACGCGTTCCAACCGCCACATGGTGGCCCAGGTCATCGACGACATCGCGGGCCACACGCTCGCTTCGGCGTCGACCCTGGACACGTCGATCCGCAGCGGCGAGGGTGACAAGAGCGCCCAGGCACAGCAGGTGGGTGCCCTGGTCGCCGAGCGCGCCAAGGCCGCCGGTATCGAGGCTGTCGTGTTCGACCGTGGTGGCAACCAGTACGCCGGGCGGATTGCCGCTCTGGCTGACGCCGCCCGTGAAGCCGGGCTGAAGTTCTAAGCCCCGGTTCCGGAGCTAGCGGACGTAACAGAGAGAGGTAATTCCAATGGCTGGACCCCAGCGCCGCGGAAGCGGTGCCGGTGGCGGCGAGCGGCGGGACCGGAAGGGCCGTGACGGTGGCGCTGCCGCCGAGAAGACCGCGTACGTAGAGCGTGTCGTCGCGATCAACCGTGTTGCCAAGGTCGTGAAGGGTGGTCGTCGCTTCAGCTTCACCGCGCTGGTCGTGGTGGGCGACGGTGACGGCACCGTGGGTGTCGGTTACGGCAAGGCCAAGGAGGTGCCGGCCGCCATCGCCAAGGGTGTTGAGGAGGCCAAGAAGCACTTCTTCAAGGTCCCCCGTATCCAGGGCACCATCCCGCACCCGATCCAGGGTGAGAAGGCGGCGGGCGTCGTCCTGCTCAAGCCCGCGTCCCCCGGTACCGGCGTCATCGCCGGTGGCCCGGTGCGTGCCGTGCTCGAGTGCGCCGGCGTTCACGACATCCTGTCGAAGTCGCTCGGTTCGTCGAACCCGATCAACATCGTGCACGCGACCGTGGCGGCCCTCCAGGGTCTCCAGCGTCCCGAGGAGATCGCGGCCCGCCGCGGTCTGCCCCTCGAGGACGTAGCCCCCGCGGCTCTGCTTCGTGCGCGTGCGGGAGCGGGTGCGTGATGGCCCGTCTCAAGATCACGCAGACGAAGTCGTACATCGGCAGCAAGCAGAACCACCGCGACACCCTTCGTTCGCTGGGCCTCAAGCGGCTCAACGACGTGGTTGTCAAGGAGGATCGTCCCGAGTTCCGCGGCATGGCCAACACCGTGCGGCACCTCGTGACGGTTGAGGAGGTCGACTGACATGGCGGAGCAGAAGCCGCTGAAGGTCCACAACCTCCGTCCTGCCCCCGGAGCCAAGACCGCCAAGACCCGTGTGGGCCGTGGCGAGGCGTCCAAGGGCAAGACCGCGGGTCGTGGCACCAAGGGCACCAAGGCCCGTTACCAGGTTCCGGAGCGCTTCGAGGGCGGGCAGATGCCCCTCCACATGCGTCTCCCGAAGCTCAAGGGCTTCAAGAACCCGTTCCGTACCGAGTACCAGGTCGTGAACCTGGACAAGCTGGCCGAGCTCTACCCGCAGGGTGGCGAGGTCACGGTGGCCGATCTGGTCGACAAGGGTGCGGTCCGTAAGAACAGCCTCGTCAAGGTCCTGGGCCAGGGCGAGATCTCCGTGGCACTGACGGTTTCGGTTGACGCCGCTTCCGGCTCCGCCAAGGAGAAGATTGCCGCCGCCGGCGGCTCCGTCACCGAGCTTGTCTGAGACGTCTCGGACAAGTTGATGGACTGAACATCCAACCGGGGGTGCCTCTCAAAAGGGGCATCCCCGGTTGGTCGTTCCAGGGGAGCAGGTACGCCGGTAAGGTGGCGTGCACTGTTGCTGTATTGAACCCGGGGGTCCGCCCCCGGACCCTGAGCCACGCGGACTCTCCGCAGGGGTGGTCGCGTGGCTTTTTGCCTGATATGTATCCGTCGATCCTCAAGACCGTCACCCTTGACGCGCGAGCGCGGGGGTCGCAGGAGGCACCGTGCTCACCGCGTTCGCCCGGGCGTTCAAGACGCCCGACCTGCGCAAGAAGCTGCTCTTCACGTTGTTCATCATCGTGCTGTACCGGTTCGGGGCGCACATTCCCGTCCCCGGTGTCAGCTACGAGAATGTCCAGACGTGCGTCGACGCAGCGCAGAAGGGCAATAACAGCCTGTTCGGGCTGGTGAACATGTTCAGCGGCGGAGCGCTGCTACAGATCACGATCTTCGCGCTCGGCATCATGCCGTACATCACGGCAAGCATCATCCTTCAGCTGCTGACTGTGGTCATCCCCCGACTCGAAGCCCTCAAGAAGGAAGGGCAGTCCGGTCAGGCCAAGATCACTCAGTACACCCGATACCTGACAGTCGCCCTCGCGGTGCTCCAGGGCACCGGTCTGGTGGCAACGGCCCGCAGCGGCGCGCTCTTCAGCGGCTGCCCGGTCGCCTCGGAGATCGTTCCCGACCAGTCGATCTTCATCACCGTCACGATGGTCATCACGATGACCGCCGGTACGGCCGCCGTCATGTGGCTCGGTGAGATGATCACCGACAAGGGCATCGGCAACGGCATGTCCATCCTGATGTTCATCTCGATCGCCGCCGGTTTCCCCGGCGCGCTGTGGGCCATCAAGGAGAGCGGCAAGCTCGCCCAGGGCTGGATCGAGTTCGGCACGGTCATTCTGATCGGCTTCGTGATGGTGGGCCTGGTCGTCTTCGTCGAGCAGGCGCAGCGCCGGATCCCCGTGCAGTACGCGAAGCGCATGATCGGGCGGAGGTCCTACGGCGGTACGTCCACGTACATCCCGCTGAAGGTCAACCAGGCGGGTGTGATCCCCGTCATCTTCGCGTCGTCGCTGCTCTACATCCCGGCGCTGATCGCGCAGTTCTCCAGTTCGCAGTCCGGCTGGAAGACATGGATCGAAGCCCACTTCATCAAGGGTGACCATCCGTACTACATCGCGACCTACTTCGTGCTGGTCGTGTTCTTCGCCTTCTTCTACGTGGCCATCACGTTCAACCCCGAAGAAGTCGCGGACAACATGAAGAAGTATGGTGGCTTCATCCCGGGCATCCGGGCAGGTCGACCTACTGCCGAGTATCTGAGTTACGTACTCAACCGGATCACTTGGCCGGGCTCGCTGTACCTCGGGTTGATCGCTCTCGTCCCAACGATGGCGTTGGCAGGCTTCGGTGGCGCGAACCAGAACTTCCCGTTCGGCGGGACAAGCATCCTGATCATCGTGGGTGTGGGTCTGGAGACCGTGAAGCAGATCGAGAGCCAGCTCCAGCAGCGTAATTACGAAGGGTTCCTCCGCTGATGCGAATCGTCCTCGTCGGACCGCCCGGTGCCGGCAAGGGAACGCAGGCTGCGTACCTCGCCGAGAACCTCTCCATCCCGCACATCTCCACCGGTGACCTCTTCCGCGCCAACATCAGCCAGGGCACCGACCTCGGCATGCAGGCGAAGGGCTACATGGACGCCGGGAACCTGGTTCCCGACGAGGTCACCATCGCGATGGCGCTGGATCGGATGGGTCAGCCGGACGCCGCGAACGGCTTCCTTCTGGACGGCTTTCCCCGCAACGTCTCGCAGGCCGAAGCGCTCGACAAGGCGCTCACGGCCGAGGGGTTGCACCTGGACGCCGTGCTGGATCTGGAGGTCGACGAGGACGAGGTGGTCAAGCGGATCGCCGGTCGGCGTATCTGCCGCAACGACAGCTCGCACGTCTTCCACGTCACGTACAGCCCGCCCGCCAAGCAGGGTGTGTGTGACGTGTGCGGCGGCGAGCTGTACCAGCGGGACGACGACTCCGAGGAGACGGTCCGCACCCGGCTGGAGGTCTACCACACGCAGACCGAGCCGATCATCGACCACTACCGCGAGCAGGGCCTCGTCGTCACCATCTCCGCGCTGGGCAAGGTCGCCGATGTGACCAAGCGCGCGATGGCGGCTCTTGAGGAGGGTGGCCGGGCCGCGTAGGTCCGTCCGCCGAGCACCACCAGGTACGGCACAGTGATACGGCCGGGGCGCCCCGCAGTGGGCACCGCGGCCGTACTGCTGTCCGGGGGCTACCGTAGGTGTCCCGGCGCGGACACCGACAGAGACAACATCCCTTCTTCGACCGAGTGAGGCAGGCCGCCGTCATGGTGGAGATCAAGACTCCCGAGCAGATCGCGAAGATGCGCGAGGCCGGACTGGTCGTCGCGGCGATCCACGCGGCCACCGGTGAGGCCGCGGTGCCGGGCGCCACCACGAAGGACCTGGACGAGGTCGCGCGCAAGGTCCTCGCCGAGCACGGCGCGAAGCCCAACTTCCTTGGCTACGGCGGTTTCCCCGCGACAATCTGCACCTCGGTCAACGAGGTGGTGGTGCACGGGATCCCGGACACCAAGACCGTGCTGAAGGACGGCGACATCATCTCGGTCGACGCCGGCGCGATCGTGGACGGCTGGCACGGCGACGCGGCCTTCACGGCGTTCGTGGGCGACGGTCACGCACCGGAGCTGATCGAGCTGTCGCGCGTGACGGAGGAGTCGATGTGGGCGGGGATCGCCGCGATGCGGCTCGGTGCCCGGCTGGTCGACATCTCGCGGGCGATCGAGACCTATATCCGCCGCCAGCCGAAGCCCGGCGGCGGCAAGTACGGCATCGTCGAGGACTACGGCGGCCACGGCATCGGCACGCAGATGCACATGGACCCGCATCTGCTGAACTATGTCTCGCGCAAGCGGGGCAAGGGCCCGAAGCTGGTCCCCGGCTTCTGTCTGGCGATCGAGCCGATGGTGTCGCTCGGTACGCCGCGCACCGAGGTCCTGGCCGACGAGTGGACGGTCATCACGACCGACGGCACCTGGTCCTCGCACTGGGAGCACTCGGTCGCGCTGACGGAGGACGGCCCGCTGGTGCTGACGGCGGTCGACGGGGGCAGGGCGAAGCTGGCGGAGCTGGATGTGACGGCGGCGCCGGATCCTCTTGCGTGAGGTCTGAGCCGTACGGGTGCGTCGGGGGATCAGGGGGTTGACGATCTCCCGGGGTGGGCAAACTCAACGATTCGTGTTTTCGGGAGCCCTGCCGTAGACTGACTCGTCGGCTCTGGTGTACCCGTGTGTCCACATACGGGGGTCCAGAATCGACCAAGGTAGCCGATTCGAAGGGCGAAGCGTGGCCAAGAAGCAAGGTGCCATCGAAATTGAGGGCACCGTGATCGAGTCCCTCCCGAACGCCATGTTCAAGGTGGAGCTCCAGAACGGTCACAAGGTCCTCGCGCACATCAGCGGCAAGATGCGGATGCACTACATCCGGATCCTGCCCGATGACCGGGTAGTGGTGGAGCTGTCTCCCTACGACCTGACGCGTGGCCGGATCGTCTACCGATACAAGTAGATCTTGCCTCACCCCGTTTCCGGGGTGCCGGCACTGACCCGGAGAACCTCACACCATGAAGGTCAAGCCGAGCGTCAAGAAGATCTGCGACAAGTGCAAGGTGATCCGCCGTCACGGCCGGGTCATGGTCATCTGCGACAACCTGCGCCACAAGCAGCGCCAGGGCTGACGTACGACCCCCTGCATCTCGCAGTACTTCGCGCGACGCGAGCGACAACGTATATACGCAGTGTCCGACGTCATCCGCACCAGCTGATGGCGCCGACACCTCCGGCGGAGGCCGGGGACCCGGAGAGAGCACAACCGTCCGGGAGAGTCACTGCGGAAGACCTCCGAAATCACACAGGAGCCATGCATGGCACGCCTCGCAGGCGTTGACCTCCCGCGCGAAAAGCGCGTCGAGGTCGCCCTCACCTATGTCTTCGGCATCGGGCGCACCCGGTCCAAGGAGGCCCTCGCCGCCACCGGCGTCGACCCCAACGTCCGTGTCCGCGACCTTGCCGAGGAAGACCTCGTCAAGCTCCGCGAGTACGTGGACGTGAATCTCAAGACCGAGGGTGACCTTCGTCGAGAGATCCAGGCCGACATCCGCCGCAAGGTGGAGATCGGCTGCTACCAGGGTCTGCGCCACCGTCGCGGCCTGCCGGTCCACGGCCAGCGCACGAGCACGAACGCTCGTACCCGCAAGGGTCCGCGTCGCGCCATCGCCGGCAAGAAGAAGCCGGGCAAGAAGTAGTCCTCAGCGGACGCTCATCAGCGGTCTTCGCTGTAGGACCGACCACCTCCCGTAGGAGTAATAGATGCCCCCCAAGGGTCGTCAGGGCGCTGCCAAGAAGGTGCGCCGCAAGGAAAAGAAGAACGTCGCTCATGGGCACGCCCACATCAAGAGCACGTTCAACAACACCATCGTCTCGATCACGGACCCCTCGGGCAACGTGATCTCCTGGGCCTCCGCCGGCCACGTCGGCTTCAAGGGCTCGCGCAAGTCCACCCCCTTCGCCGCGCAGATGGCCGCCGAGTCGGCCGCCCGCCGCGCGCAGGAGCACGGCATGCGCAAGGTCGACGTCTTCGTCAAGGGTCCCGGCTCCGGCCGTGAGACCGCGATCCGTTCGCTCCAGGCCACCGGCCTGGAGGTGGGCTCGATCCAGGACGTCACCCCCACCCCGCACAACGGCTGCCGCCCCCCGAAGCGCCGCCGCGTCTGACTCTTCGCACCTCCTGAGGGTGCGATCGCCGGCCGGGCCGGCACAGGAGCACCGCGGGCGGTACGGGGCCTTCGCCCCGTACCGCCCGTATCCTTGTTCTGTTGGCATCAAATAGCGGGTGCCAAGACTGGAGGCATTTCCATGCTTATCGCTCAGCGTCCGTCGCTGACCGAAGAGGTCGTCGACGAATACCGCTCGCGGTTCGTGATCGAGCCCCTGGAGCCGGGTTTCGGCTACACGCTCGGTAACTCTCTGCGTCGTACGCTCCTCTCCTCGATCCCCGGAGCCGCTGTCACCAGCATCCGGATCGACGGGGTCCTGCACGAGTTCACCACCGTGCCGGGCGTCAAGGAGGACGTCACCGACCTCATCCTCAACATCAAGCAGCTCGTCGTCTCCTCGGAGCACGACGAGCCGGTCGTGATGTACCTGCGCAAGCAGGGCCCCGGCCTGGTCACCGCCGCCGACATCGCGCCCCCGGCCGGTGTCGAGGTGCACAACCCGGACCTGGTCCTCGCGACGCTGAACGGCAAGGGCAAGCTGGAGATGGAGCTGACCGTCGAGCGCGGTCGCGGCTATGTCTCCGCCGTCCAGAACAAGCAGGTCGGCCAGGAGATCGGCCGGATCCCGGTCGACTCCATCTACTCGCCGGTGCTCAAGGTCACGTACAAGGTCGAGGCGACCCGTGTCGAGCAGCGCACCGACTTCGACAAGCTGATCGTCGACGTCGAGACCAAGCAGGCCATGCGCCCCCGCGACGCCATGGCGTCCGCCGGCAAGACGCTGGTCGAGCTGTTCGGTCTGGCGCGCGAGCTCAACATCGACGCCGAGGGCATCGACATGGGCCCGTCGCCGACGGACGCGGCGCTCGCCGCCGATCTCGCCCTGCCGATCGAGGAGCTCGAGCTCACCGTTCGGTCGTACAACTGCCTCAAGCGCGAGGGCATCCACTCCGTGGGTGAGCTGGTGGCGCGGTCCGAGGCGGACCTGCTCGACATCCGCAACTTCGGCGCCAAGTCGATCGACGAGGTCAAGGCGAAGCTGGCCGGCATGGGCCTGGCCCTCAAGGACAGCCCGCCCGGATTCGACCCGACCGCCGCCGCCGACGCCTTCGGCGCGGACGACGACGCGGACGCCGGTTTCGTGGAGACCGAGCAGTACTGAAAAGCCTTTCCGCGGACGGCCGTTCGCGGGGAACTGACACCGGTACCTGATACGGCCGGTGCAGATATGAAGGAGTAACACCATGCCGAAGCCCGCCAAGGGTGCCCGTCTGGGCGGCAGCGCCGCGCACGAGCGGCTGCTTCTCGCGAACCTCGCGAAGGCGCTGTTCGAGCACGGCAAGATCACGACGACCGAGGCCAAGGCCCGCCGCCTGCGTCCGGTCGCCGAGCGTCTGGTCACCAAGGCGAAGAAGGGCGACATCCACAACCGTCGCCTCGTTCTCCAGACGATCACGGACAAGAGCATCGTGCACACGCTGTTCACCGAGATCGCTCCGCGTTACGAGAACCGCCCCGGTGGCTACACCCGTATCACCAAGATCGGCCCCCGTCGTGGCGACAACGCCCCGATGGCGGTCATCGAGCTGGTCGAGGCGCTGACCGTGGCGCAGAAGGCCACCGGTGAGGCCGAGGCCGCGACGAAGCGCGCCGTCAAGGAGGACGCCCTCAAGAAGGACGCGCCCGCCAAGGACGACGCCCCCGTCGAGGACGCCAAGCCGGTCGAGGCCGAGTCCAAGGACGACTCGAAGGACGAGTCCAAGGACGCCTGACCGTCGGTAGGTCGCAGGGCGGGCCCGCATCTCCCCGTAGGGGCGGTGCGGGCCCGTTCCCGTTTCAGGAGGAGCTGCGGGTGAGTGGGGACAGTGGGGACATCGAGGTCGAGGGTGCGGCGCCCGGATTCGTACGGGTGCGGCTCGATCTGAGTTACGACGGGAAGGACTTCTCCGGCTGGGCACGGCAGGCCACCCGGCGGACCGTCCAGGGGGACATCGAGGACGCGCTGAAGATCGTGACGCGGTCCGCGCGGACGTACGACCTGACCGTCGCGGGGCGCACCGACGCGGGCGTGCACGCCCGCGGACAGGTCGCGCACGTCGATCTGCCCGCCGAGCTGTGGGCCGAGCACCGGGAGAGGCTGCTGCGGCGCCTCGCGGGGCGCCTGGCGCACGATGTGCGGGTGTGGCGGGCCGCGGAGGCCCCGGCGGGCTTCAACGCCCGTTTCTCGGCGATCTGGCGGCGCTACGCCTACCGCGTCAGCGACGACCCCGGCGGTGTCGACCCGCTGCTGCGCGGCCATGTCCTGTGGCACGACTGGGCGTTGGACGTGGACGCGATGAACGCCGCGTCGGCCGGACTGCTCGGCGAGCACGACTTCGCCGCGTACTGCAAGAAGCGCGAGGGCGCGACGACGATCCGTACGCTCCAGCGGCTGGAGTGGGAGCGGGACGCGCACGGCGTCGTCACCGCGACCGTGCGGGCCGACGCCTTCTGCCACAACATGGTGCGCTCGCTGGTGGGCGCGCTGCTCTTCGTGGGCGACGGGCACCGGCCCGTTGAGTGGCCGGCGAAGGTGCTGGCCGCCGGGGTGCGGGACTCGGCCGTGCATGTCGTACGGCCGCACGGCCTGACCCTGGAGGAGGTCGGCTACCCGGCCGACGACCAGCTCGCCGCGCGGGGCCGGCTGGCCCGCAACAAGCGGACCCTGCCGGCCGCCGGGAGTCCCGCGGTCACGTCACTCGTCGACGGGTGCGGTGGCTGCGGCTGACGCCTGCGCCTCGCCGCGGCGGCGGATCTGGAGGAACGTGAACTCCGCCACGTCGTCGCCGGTGTCGAAGACGTCCTGGTCGCTCTTGACGACGTTCTTGCCGTTGGTGAAGCCGCCCACGGTGAAGTACACATACCGGCCGACCGAGTTGGTGGTCTTGCGGCAGATCGTGCCGCCCCGGCAGAACGTCGGGACACCCTGGCCGGAGAGCGAGGCCAGACCGCCGCTCGCCTCCTTCTTCGCCTTCAGCGCCTGCGTCTCGGTGGAGAAGACGGCGACGCCGACGGTCACCGCCGTACCGCCCCGGGTGTACGTGGCGCGGATGACCTGGTCACAGGTGTTGGCGGCGAGGATCGAGCCGAGGGCGCCCTGGGTGGCGCCGGCGCAGTTCGTGGTGCGGTTCGTCGGGCCCTTCGCGTAGACGCGGTCGCCCATCGTCAGCTTCGAGCCGGGGAAGAGGGTGTCGGCGCTGAGCGGCAGCGTGTCCTTGTCCTCGGTGGAGATGAAGTCCTTCGGGTTCGGCGGCGGCAGCGGCACGGCGTCGGAGAAGGACGGCTCGGGATCGGCGCTCTCGCTCGGCAGGTCGGGCGGCGCGGGCAGGTCGCTGGAGTTCTTGTCGCTCGCCCGGCCGCCGCCGTCGCCGTTCATCGTGACGACGGCCGTCGCCACGATCGCCGCGACGGCCGCGGTCGCCAGCGCGCCGCCGCCGATCAGCATCCACCGCCGGCGACGGGCCCGCTGCGCGGAGGCGTCGGCGAGCGCGGCCCAGTCCGGTGTCTGCCCCTGCGGGTCCCGCGATCCGTACGGGTCCTGTGGCGGTGGCCCGTAAGGCCCCCCTTGACCAAAGCTCATGGCGGGAGTTTAGACCGGGGCGAGAGGGTTCCGGTTCGTGGGACGGGAACGGAAATCGGTTGGGAGAGCGGGGTCCTGGCCGTGACAATGCGAAGCATGGGACATCTGGAAGCCGCGCACCTGGAGTACTACCTACCGGACGGACGGGTGCTCCTCAACGATGCCTCGTTCCGGGTCGGCGAGGGCGCCGTCGTGGCGCTCGTGGGCGCCAACGGGGCGGGCAAGACGACACTGCTGCGGCTGATGGCGGGGGACCTCCAGCCGCACGGCGGGACCGTCACCGTCAGCGGCGGTCTCGGCGTGATGGCGCAGTTCGTCGGCTCCGTACGGGACGAGCGCACCGTGCGCGACCTGCTGGTCTCCGTCGCCCAGCCCCGGATCAGAGAGGCGGCGCTCGCCGTCGACACCGCCGAGAACGCGATCATGGAGCGGGACGACGAGGCCGCGCAGATGAGCTACGCGCAGGCGCTCAGCGACTGGGCCGAGGCGCGCGGGTACGAGGCGGAGACCCTGTGGGACGTGTGCACGGTCGCGGCGCTCGGCGTCCCGTACGAGAAGGCGCAGTGGCGCGCGCTGAAGACGCTGAGCGGCGGCGAGCAGAAACGTCTCGTGCTGGAGGCGCTGCTGCGCGGGCCGGACGAGGTCCTGCTGCTCGACGAGCCGGACAACTATCTGGACGTCCCCGGCAAGCGCTGGCTGGAGGAACGGCTGCGGGAGACCCGTAAGACCGTGCTGTTCGTCTCCCACGACCGGGAGCTGCTGGCGCGCACCGCGCAGCGGATCGTCAGCGTGGAGCCGAGCCCGGCCGGGTCGGACGTCTGGGTGCACGGTGGCGGCTTCGGTACGTACCACGAGGCCCGGCGCGAGCGGTTCCTGCGCTTCGAGGAGCTGCTGCGGCGCTGGGAGGAGCAGCACGTCAAGCTGAAGGAACTGGTCCGGACCCTGGGGCAGAAGGCCAAGTTCAACGACGGCATGGCCTCGCGCTACCGGGCCGCCCAGACGCGGCTGCGGAAGTTCGAGGACGCCGGGCCGCCGCAGGAGCCGCCGCGCGAGCAGGACATCCGGATGCGGCTGAAGGGCGGCCGGACCGGGGTGCGGGCGGTGACCTGCGCCGATCTGGAGCTGACCGGGCTGATGAAACCGTTCTCGCTGGAGATCTTCTACGGCGAGCGGGTCGCGGTCCTCGGGTCGAACGGCTCGGGCAAGTCGCACTTCCTGCGGCTTCTCGCGGGCGACACGTCCGTCGCGCACACGGGGGCGTGGAAGCTGGGGGCGCGCGTCGTGGCCGGCCACTTCGCGCAGACGCACGCGCATCCGGAGCTGCTGGGGCGGCCCTTGGTCGACATCCTGTGGACCGAGCACGCGAAGGACCGGGGCGGCGCGATGAGCGTGCTGCGGCGCTACGAGCTGGAGCGGCAGGGGGACCAGCCCTTCGACAAGCTGTCGGGCGGGCAGCAGGCGCGCTTCCAGATCCTGCTGCTGGAGCTGCGGGGGACGACGGCGCTGCTGCTGGACGAGCCGACGGACAACTTGGACCTGGAGTCGGCGGAGGCGCTTCAGGACGGGCTGGAGGCGTACGAGGGGACGGTGCTGGCGGTCACGCACGACCGGTGGTTCGCGAAGACCTTCGACCGGTATCTGGTGTTCGGGTCGGACGGGGTGGTGCGGGAGTCGGCGGAGCCGGTGTGGGACGAGCGGCGGGTGGCGCGGGCGCGGTAGTGGCTCGCGCGGGCGGGGGTGGTGCGGGCGGTTGTGCGGGTGCGGGCGGTGGCGCCTGCGGCGGGCCTGTTCCCCTACCCGCCCCTTCCCGAAACCGGGGCTCCGCCCCGGACCCCGCTCCTCAAGCGCCGGAGGGGCTGGGTTTCGGGGCTCCGCCCCGGACCCCGTACGGCCTTCGGCCGTGCCCTCAAACGCCGGGCGGGCTGAGATTCGGGGCGCCGCCCCGGGTCCCGCTCCTCAAGCGCCGGAGGGGCTGGGTTTCGGGGCTCCGCCCCGGGCCCCGTACGGCCTTCGGCCGTGCCCTCAAGCGCCGGGCGGGCTGGGATTCGGGGCGCCGCCCCGGGGCTCGCTTCGCACGCGCCGGGCGGGCTGGGGGCGGGACTCGTTTTGACCCGTACGGCGCACCCTGGGTATCCTTCTGGTTCGTTATGCGTATTGGCTTGTTCATTCTCACGTGAGAGGCCCTTACGCCGGTCCACCGGGCCGATGATCCAGCGGCAGGCACGGGTTGCGTCCCCGTATGTCTGCCAGGGCTGTCGTGATCGTCCGGGTGGCCTTGTCAGGACTCACTCACTGAAGAAGCGAAGGCTACGACCGTGCGTACGTACAGCCCCAAGCCCGGCGATGTCACGCGCCAGTGGCACATCATCGACGCGCAGGACATCGTCCTGGGCCGTCTGGCGACTACGGCAGCGAACCTCCTCCGGGGCAAGCACAAGCCGATCTACGCCCCTCACATGGACATGGGCGACTTCGTCGTCATCATCAATGCCGACAAGGTGCACCTGTCCGGCAACAAGAAGACCCAGAAGATGGCGTACCGCCACTCCGGCTACCCGGGTGGTCTGCGTTCCGTCCGCTACGACGAGCTGCTCGCGAAGAGCCCCGAGAAGGCCGTGGAAAAGGCCATCAAGGGCATGATCCCCAAGAACACCCTGGGCCGTCAGATGCTCTCGAAGCTGAAGGTCTACGCGGGGGACCAGCACCCGCACGCCGCTCAGCAGCCGGTCCCGTTCGAGATCACCCAGGTCGCGCAGTAATTCCGGCCACCGCCTAAGACGAAAAGAAATCTGAGGAACATCGTGGCCGAGACCACTGCAGAGACCCCCGTGGACGCCCCCGAGGGCGAGGAGACCTTCGCCGAGGTGACGACCTTCGAGTCGGAGACCCCGGTCGAGGGCGAGTACACCTCCGAGTCGCTGGCTTCCCGCTTCGGCGACCCCCAGCCGGCCGCCGGCCTGGGCCGTCGTAAGAACGCCATCGCCCGCGTCCGCATCGTGCCGGGCTCCGGCAAGTGGAAGATCAACGGGCGTTCGCTCGAGGACTACTTCCCGAACAAGGTTCACCAGCAGGCTGTCAACGAGCCCTTCAAGGTGCTTGAGCTGGACAACCGCTACGACGTCATCGCCCGTATCTCGGGTGGCGGCGTCTCCGGCCAGGCCGGCGCGCTGCGCCTCGGTGTGGCCCGCTCGCTGAACGAGGCGGACGTGGACAACAACCGCGCCCCGCTGAAGAAGGCCGGCTTCCTGAGCCGTGACGACCGCGCGGTCGAGCGCAAGAAGGCCGGTCTCAAGAAGGCCCGCAAGGCGCCGCAGTACAGCAAGCGCTAAACGCTCGCTCGGCCTTACCGCGCCAGGGCCCTTACGGCTTCACGGCGTATGTATGGCATATGTTCGCCCCGGCGGCACTCTGTGCTGCCGGGGCGTTCGTTTTCCGAGCTTTCCTGATCCCCTGGACGATCCACCGGGCAATCCCCGTGTTCTCCTTGGATCTTGGCGAAGCTCTTCGGGGCATTTTCTGAGCATTTTCGGAGGGACAGCTGTGGGACGACTCTTCGGCACGGACGGCGTGCGCGGCATCGCCAACGCGGATCTGACGGCGGAGCTGACGCTCGGTCTCTCGGTCGCGGCGGCACATGTACTCGCCGAGGCGGGCACGTTCGAGGGCCATCGGGCGACGGCGGTGGTCGGGCGTGATCCGCGTGCTTCCGGTGAGTTCCTGGAGGCCGCCGTGGTGGCGGGTCTCGCGAGCGCGGGCGTGGACGTCCTGCGCGTCGGTGTGCTGCCCACCCCCGCGGTGGCGTATCTCACCGGTGCGCTGGGCGCCGACCTCGGCGTGATGCTCTCCGCGAGCCACAACGCCATGCCGGACAACGGCGTCAAATTCTTCGCGCGCGGCGGCCACAAGCTCGCCGACGAGCTGGAGGACCGGATCGAGGCCGTGTACGACGAGCACCGGACGGGTGCCCCGTGGGAGCGGCCGACCGGCGCCGGTGTGGGCCGGGTCCGAAACTACGACGAGGGCTTCGACCAGTACGTGGCGCACCTCATCGGTGTGCTGCCGAACCGGCTCGACGGGCTGAAGGTCGTCCTGGACGAGGCGCACGGCGCCGCCGCCCGCGTATCGCCGGAGGCGTTCACGCGCGCCGGCGCGGAGATCGTCACGATCGGCGCGGAGCCGGACGGCCTGAACATCAACGACGGCTGCGGCTCGACCCATCTGGATCTGCTGAAGGCCGCCGTCGTGGAGCACGGCGCCGACCTCGGCATCGCGCACGACGGCGACGCCGACCGCTGCCTGGCCGTGGACGCGGCGGGCGAGGAGGTCGACGGCGACCAGATCCTCGCCGTGCTGGCCCTCGCGATGCGCGAGGCGGGCACGCTGCGCGGCGACGCGGTCGTGGGGACGGTCATGTCCAACCTCGGCTTCAAGATCGCCATGGAGCGTGAGGGCATCACCCTGGTGGAGACGGCGGTCGGCGACCGTTACGTACTGGAGTCGATGAAGGAGCACGGCTACGCGCTCGGCGGCGAGCAGTCCGGGCATGTCATCGTCCTCGACCACGCGACGACCGGCGACGGCACGCTGACCGGTCTGATGCTGGCGGCGCGGGTGGCGGCCACCGGCCGTTCGCTGGCCGACCTCGCGGGTGTGATGCGGCGGCTGCCGCAGGTCCTGACGAATGTGCCGGACGTCGACAAGTCGCGCGTCACGACGTCGGCCGAGCTGGCGACGGCGGTGGCGGAGGCCGAGCACCAGCTCGGGTCGACGGGGCGGGTGCTACTGCGGCCCTCGGGTACGGAGCCGCTGGTACGCGTGATGGTGGAGGCGGCCGACATCGAGCAGGCGCGCGCGGTGGCGGGGCGGCTCGCGGATGTCGTGAAGTCAGCGCTGGGCTAGGAGCGTTGGGGGGCCGGGTGCCGGCCCCCCCCCGTAGCCGTGTCAGACCTGCTGGGCGCGGTCGTAGACCTTCTTGGCCGTCGTGCCCAGGATCTCCCCGTACATCTTGGTCGGTGTCAGCGAGTCGAGCGAGGCGTTGACCGAGACCAGGGTGCCCTTGCCGGTGGTGGTGCTGAAGCCGGCCAGCCACGGGCCGCCGCTGGCACCGCCGGTCAGGTCGCAGGGGATGACCTGCGTGCCGTGCTCCTTCTTCGTCTTCCCGACGCAGCGCAGAAGTTCCTCGCCGCGCTGGGGGCGGGTGGCGGAGTAGCCGAGCGCGGAGACGGTGCCGCCGACGGCGCGGTTGAAGGCGATGGCCTGGCCGCCGACGACGTCGGTGAGCTTGCGGCCCTTCTTGTCGGCGTCGACCGTGAGCGCGGACACGTCGTTGACCGAGTCGTTCTGCCAGGTGCGGGGGGTGGCGGCGGTGCGGACCGCGAACACGCCGTAGGGCATCTTGCCCTGGTGGTAGCCGGGGACGAACACCATCGCGGTGTTGGTGTTGCCGGGGGAGGAGCCGCGGCGTACGCAGTGGGCGGCGGTCATGGCGGCGGAGCGGTTGGCGCTCTTGACGGCGGTGGCCGTGCACCAGGTGTCGGCGCCGCTCGCGTTGACGAAGAAGAGCCGGCCCACGGTCTTGAGCGCGATGCCCTTGTACGGCTTGGCCTTGGGGCCGGTCGGCCCGAGGTCCACGGACTTGCCGACTGCCTTGATCCGGGCGGGAGTCCAGTACGCGAGGGCTTCCTTGCGTTCCTTGGCGGTGTACGCCAGGACGGAGACCGGGTTGGCGGCGGCCGTCGTCGTCGTGGTCGCTGCGGCCGTCGCCGTCGCCGTCGCCGGGAGGGGGGCGGCGAGGGTGAGTGCGACAGCGGCCACGACGAGTCCCGTGCCCCGGCCGAGAAGACGCCGGGTCGGGGACGCTGATGTCTTGGGCATGGTGGATGTTCTCCTCGGCTGGTACGGGCAGCGACCGGTGCTGTCCGGCCGATCTTCAAGAGAGGGCGAGCCGCCCGTTCGGTTGCGCTGTCGCGGACCTGTGACACGGGTGCGCGTGCTCCTGGCCCTCCGGCCCCCCGACCTCCTGGCTAACGTGGGGACGTATGAGAACCGTGCAACTGACCGACGTCGTCGCGGACTTCGGGCGGCTCGTCGCCCTGATCGCCCTGGTCGAGGAGACCGGCGAACGCGTGGGCATCACCACGGAGGACGAGCGGCTCCGCGTACTCCTCCCGGCGGCCGAGCTGGCGGAGCTGGAGTACTGGGCCCGGCGCGGCGACGGCGCCCCGCTCCCCCTCCCGGACGCGGCGCCGGAGCGCCCGCCGGGACCGGAGCGGCAGGGCCCGTACACCCGGTACGTGCACGTGGACGGAGTGCGTACGACCTTCACGCGGGGCCGGGCGGTCGTCGCCGAGCTGTGGTTCGCGGACGATCTCCACTGGCTGGAGGGGCGGGCGGAGCAAGGGCGGCAGGGGTACATGGAGCCGAAGCAGTCGGCGGCGTTCGCCGACTTCCTCGCCCGGCAGCCTCCGGGCTGATCACGGCAATCACGGCAGGCTCGGCAGTCAGCAGTCAGCAGTCAGCAGTCAGCAGTCAGCAGTCGCAGCAGTCGCAGCTGTCGGCAGTCACGGCTGCGAGCGGCGCAGCGGCACCACGTTCCACCACGTCAGGCAGCGCAGGACCCATTCCAGCGGCCCGTACCGGAAGCGGGCCAGCCACCAGCGGCCGAAGAGGGCCTGCGCGGTGAGAATGGCCGCCGCCAGGGCCATGGCGGTGACCCAGCGGGAGGAGTACCGCAGCTCCAGCGGACCGGCCGCGGCGAGTACGACGAGCGTCGCGGAGACGTAGTTGGTCAGCGCCATCCTGCCGAGCGGTTCGAGGACCGCCGACAGCGGCCGGCCCAGCCGGGTCCGCAGGACGAGCAGCAGCCCGGTGGCGTACGCGGCGGCGCCCAGCAGACCGGCCGCCGCGGCGATCCGCGTCGCGTGCGGTCCGACGGACGGGTAGCCGTGCTCCCACCAGCTGACGGCGACCGTGCCGACTGCGGCCAGTACGAGTACGGCGGCGAGTTGCCCGGTACGGCGGTCCAGCGTGCGGGCGACACCGAGGCGGGCGACGGCGAGCCCGAGCAGGAGCAGCCCCGGGTTGGTCGACACCCCGCCCCCGGCGAGGGTGACCGAGGCGACGAGCCCGAGCAGCCCCGCGGGAAGCACCACCCAGGTGGGCAGCCATGAGGCGGGCAACAGGATCAGCAGCCCGAAGACCGCGTACGGAAGCAGCGCCTCCCCGGGCTGAAGCTGCTGGTGCGCGAGGCCGAGCACACCCAGGACCAGCAGTCGGCGCACGAGCAGCAGCCGGGGGCGGGGCGACCGGCGGGCCGCGCTGTCCAGGAAGAGCGCGAAGCTCAGTCCGAAGAGGAACGCGAAGATGGGGAAGAACCGCTGATGGACGAAGAGGTCCAGGAGCGCGGGGACCGGATTGAGCTGGGAGGCGTCGTCGCGTTTGGGCATCTGCATCAGCTGATACGGGATGTTGACCAGGAGGATGCCGCAGAGCGCGAAGCCGCGCAGCGAGTCCAGCGCGGTGATCCGGCGTGCCGCCCGCGCGGCGGGTTCCTGGTCGGTGGCCGCGAGGTCGCCGGCTTGGTCGGGGGCCCGGTCGCTGGCCGGGTCGGTGGCCCGGTCGCTGGCCGGGTCGGTGGCCGGGTCGGCGGACCCGGCGGTGGAGGGCGTGGTGTTCATGGCATTCACGGTGCGGCAGCGGCACCGTACGGCACTTCGGCCGGATGGCCGTTCCCCATCGGCCGGAAGGCCGATACGGGCTCCTCCCCGAGGCTGCCCGCGGAGACCGGGCTCGTGCCGTTCCGGGAGGCCGGGACTACCCCGAGACCGTGCCCGTCGACCACGCCCACGCGGCGATCTCCACCCGGTTGCGCACGGCCAGCTTGGACTGGATGTTCGTCAGATGCGTCTTGACGGTCCCGAGCGACAGGAACAGGTCGCCGCAGATCTCCTGGTTGGTGCGCCCCACCGCGACCAGCCGCGCGACGTCCAGTTCACGTGCCGTCAGCGCCGCTCCCGGGTCACGGCCGCCGGAGGGGGACGGACCGCGCCGGACCTCCAGGCGGCGCAGCAGCCGTACGGTGACCGCCGGGGAGATCAGCGCGTCCCCGCGTCGCGCGGCCCGTACCGCCTCGACGAGCAGCGCGGGGCTGGCGTCCTTCAGCAGAAACCCGCAGGCGCCGTGGAGCAGCGCCCGGCTGACGTAGTCGTCCTGGTCGAACGTGGTGATCACGACGACGCGCATCCGGTCGGCCGAGTCGGGTCCGGCCAGGATGCGTGTGACTTCCAGGCCGTCGAGCGCGGGCATCCTGATGTCGACGAGGCACACGTCCGGCCGCAGCCGTCTGGCCATCTCCACGCAGGTGGCACCGTCGGCCGCCTCGCCCACCACCTCGATGCCCGGCTGGGCCTCCAGGATCAGCCGGAATCCCGTACGGACCAGATGCTGGTCGTCGGCGATGAGCACCCGGGTCACCGAGGACTCGGTGCTGTCTGCTGCCGTCGTGTCACTCACCCGGCCGATCCTGCCATGTGCGCCTCAGGCGGCTGATCCGGCCGTCTCCAGCACGGGGAAGACGCCGACGACCCGCCAGCCGCCGTCCGGTGTCCTGCCCGCCTCCAGCAGCCCTTCGACCGCCGCCACCCGCTCCTGGAGCCCCACCATCCCGAAGCCCCCGCGGCCTCCGACCGGTGACGGTGCGGGCGGCCCGGCCGAGGGCCCGTTGGTGATCTCCACCCGTAGCCGTCCGTCCTCGGTGTCCACCCGTACGGCCACCACCGTCCCGGGGGCGTGCCGCCGCGCGTTGGTCAGTGACTCCTGCACCACGCGGTGCACGGAGAGCTCCACCTCGGGCGCGAGTCGCGACGAGCGGGCGGGGGCGGTCACCGAGAGCGTGGCGTCCGAGCCGTCCTCGCCGCCGCCGAAGCCGGAGACGAGTCCGGCCAGTTCGGCGAGCAGTTCGCCGGGGCGCTGCGGTGTGCCGTCGACCTCCCGCAGCACCCGCACCAGGCGGCGCATGGAATCCAGTGTCTCCATACCGGACTTCTGGATGCTCTCCAGGATCGGTTCGATGTGTTCCGGCGCCGTCGCCCGGACGGCCAGCCCGGCGTTAGCCTGCACGACGATGCCGGTCACATGGTGGGCGACGAAGTCGTGGAGGTCCCTGGCCAGTTCCATCCGTTCCGCCTGCCGGACGCTGTCCATCGCGCGGGCCTGATTCCGGTCCTGCACACGGAGGTAGCAGCCGATGGCGACCATCGCGGCGACGGCGAAGGCGAGCGAGTAGGAGCCGGCCAGGGCTCCCGGGCCGTTGAGCCGTAGCGGGCCGAGGAGCACCGCGATCCCCAACGCCACGGTGGCGTACGGCCGTTCGGCCTGCCGGCAGGTGCGGGCGATCAGGATCAGCAGACACAGCGACTCCAGCATCCCCCAGACGCCGCCGGGCTTGAGATCCCTGAGCGCCATCACCGCCGTGACCGCCAGCGAACCGCACGCCGCGGCCCAGGCGCGCCGCTCCAGGGACAGCCACCGGTAGGGCAGTTGCAGCAGTACGGCGGCCACCGGGCCGGACAGCAGAGGCAGCAGCCAGCCGCGGTCGGGGGTGCGCAGCCCCCCGCTGGACACCACGTCCCCGAGCCACACCGCGGCGAGCACCGCGTACAGCGCGACGGACCGGGCCCTGTGGGCGGGCGCGGGGCGAGACGGGGCGGCGGTCTTCGGCGGGTCCGCGGTCGGCGGGGAAAACGCGTTCACCACGCGGAGACTAGCCAACGCGGGCCGTCCGGCGGGTCGGCCGAATGGCCGACCCGGTTACCGGGCACGGGAACCCGGATACCGGGCGGGGGGCAGGCGGCCGGGCGAGGTAACCGGAGCACCCCGCCCGGGAGTTCGGTTCGGTCTCCGGCGGGGGATCAGGCCGCCCGTGTCCCTCGCGTCCCCCGGGTCCGCTTCCACAGGAACCTCTGGAGCAGCAGCGTCAGCGTCCCCGCGAGGACGATGCCGGCCAGGTTGACGAGCAGTTGGACGCTGGAGCCCCACACCTGGTGGAGGTCCCCGTAGCCGAGAGCGACCGCGGCGTTGGCGGCGGCGGGGACGGTGGTGACCGAGATGGCCACGCCGACCAGCAGGCCGGACTTGGCCGACGTCAGGGAGAGCATGCCGGCCACACCGGCCAGGATCGCGACCACGAACGAGAACAGGTCCGGGGCGTAGACGAAGGCCGTGTTCGGGCGGTCGGCCTCCAGCATGGACTCGCTGAACAGGCCGAACGCGGTCATCAGCAGGCTGAAGCCGGTCGTCAGCACCATCGCCGCCGCGAATCCGACGATGAGCGCGACGGCCGAGCGCAGGGCGAGCCGCGCGGAGCGCCGTACCACCGCCGTACAGATCCCGGCGAGCGGGCCGAACTCCGGCCCCACGGCCATCGCGCCGACGATCAGGATCGCGTTGTCCAGCACCACACCGCACGCGGCGATCATCGTCGCGAGGGTGAGGAAGGCGAGATACGTGACGGAGAGGGTGGACTCCTCGTGCGTCGCCTCCGCCAACTGGTCCCACAGCACGGCGTCGGCGCCCTCGCCCGGCGCGTCCTCCTCCGCCTGTTCCGCGCGCCGGGACAGCGACAGCTCGATGTCCTCGACGGCGATCGAACCGCTCTTGTCGATGCCGAGGGCGCACAGCGCGGCGATGAGCCCGTCGCCGGCCTCGCGCGCGACGTCGCACAGGACGAGATCGCCCGCCGGGTCGCGGGCGGCGCCGGGGACGACGACCAGGTGGGTGGTGCCGACGGTGCCTTCCACCGTACGTACGACCTCGTCGGTCAGTTCGGCGGGGACGATCAGACGTAGATGCAGCACGGTTGGTGGCTCTCAGACGCTCGCTCAGAGCTTGCGGAGTGACAGACGCTGGACCTTGTGGTCGGCGCCCTTGCGGACGACCAGGGTGGCACGGCTGCGGGTGGGCGCGACGTTCTCCAGCAGATTGAGACGGTTGACGGTACGCCAGGTGGTGCGCGCGTAGTCGAGAGCCTCCTCCTCGGAGACCTGGGTGTACTTGCGGAAGTACGAGGACGGGTTCTGGAAGGCCGTCTCGCGCAGCTCGCGGAAGCGGTTCAGATACCAGCTCTCGATGTCCTCGGCGCGGGCGTCGACGTACACGCTGAAGTCGAAGAAGTCGGCGAGCCCGACCCGGGTACGGCCGTCCTGGCCGGGGAGGGCGGGCTGGAGGACGTTGAGCCCCTCGACGATGAGGATGTCCGGGCGGCGTACGGTCAGCAGCTCGCCCGGCACGATGTCGTACTTCAGATGCGAGTAGACGGGCGCGGTCACCTCGTCCTTGCCGGCCTTGATGTCGGCGACGAAGCGGGTCAGCGCCCGGCGGTCGTACGACTCCGGGAAGCCCTTCCTCGCCATCAGCCCGCGCGCCTGGAGTTCCTTCATCGGCAGCAGGAACCCGTCGGTGGTCACGCGCTCCACGCGCGGGTGCTCGGGCCAGCGGGCGAGCAGCGCCTGGAGGAGCCGCGCGACGGTCGACTTGCCGACGGCCACACTGCCCGCGACCCCTATGACGAAGGGGGTGCCGCGCTGGGCGCCGTGGCCGTTGCCCGCGTCCCCGAGGAAGGTGTTGAGCGCGCCCCGGAGCCGGCCGGTGGCCTGCACGTACAGGTTGAGCAGCCGGGAGATCGGCAGATAGACGTCCCGCACCTCGTCCAGGTCGATGACATCCCCGAGCCCGCGCAGCCGCTCGACCTCCTCGGCGGTGAGCGGCAGCGGCGTCTTGTCGCGCAGCGCGCTCCACTCGGCGCGGCTGAGATCGACGAAGGGCGTCGGCCCGTGCTCGGCCCGACGGCCCGGGCCGCCTCGTGACGTCGACGGCGATGACGAAGGCGGTTTGATCACGTCGCCATTGTCCGGGGTGGGGGGTGGTTGTGGGGGGTGGGGTCGGTCACGTGGTGTCGCGGGGGCGGAGTACGACGGCGTCGGTCGGAGCGCTGGCCGCCGCGCTGGTGGCGGGCTGGGGCGTGCTGCCCGGCGGACAGGGCGAGGCGGTCGCCGCCGTCGCCGCGGTGCGCGACTCCCCGCCGGAGCGGATCGGCCACGAGTTGATGTCGACCGTTCCGGGCGGGCCGTGCGGCTGGGGCGAGGCGCGTACGTACGCCGCTCAACTGCCCCAACTCCGCGTCGAGGCGCGCGATCCCGACAATGTCCCGCAGGTCGCCGACAAGGTGATGGTGCAGCTCCGGGTGGCCTGGCAGGACGGCGCCGGCGCGGAACGCTCGTACACCTGGCCCACGGCCGGTTCGGCCGAGGTCACCCCGCAGACCGGCAAGGCCCGGCGGGCGGGAAAGCTACCCGTGTCGGTCGTCGGTCCGTCGGACGGCCAGGACCGGTGACGAGAAGTGCACCACCAGCACGTACGCCCGTAACACCGGGACATGGCTGCTGAATCTCGTCTCCCGGACGGAAACGGTCGCGGGGGAGTGCGGGGCCGCCGTCACCCGGCCCGACGACGTCATCGACGACGTCCGCCTCTCCTACGACAACGGCGCGCACGGCGCGACACCTACCAAGGGCCTGGTCACCAGGACCGAGCGGATCAACTGCACGGGCAGTGGCTACGACATCACCGCCTCGGTCCCCAGCACCTGCGGCACGGCCAAGACCGACCTCTGCTACGGCCGTTACGGCCGCGCACTCGCCGCCACCGACGCGTACGGCAAGACGACGACCACCGCGTACACCCCCGCCACCGGCGAGGTGGCGACCGGGACGCTGGTGACCAACCCGCTCGGACACACCACCACCACGGTGCTGGAGCCCCGGCGCGGCCGGCCCACCCAGGTCACGGACGCGAACACCCCCGTCCCCGAGGTACAGCCCGCACCACCAACAGGCCTCTACCGGCTGCTCTGTCGTCGACCCTGCCGTCGCCCACGTCGCCACGCCGCCGTCAGCTGGCCCGTGATGTAGCAGGTCGCGACCGTCGACAGGGACGCGCGGAACCAGCCGATGTCCGGTGACCACCAGGCGTACGCCGTGACCAGCACGAACAGCGGCAGCGCGGCGACGCGCAGCACCCACCAGCGTGGTCGGCGCACCGGCGCCGGGCGGCCGGGCCGGTCGCCCGACAGGGTGTCCACGATGCCCGCGAAGAAGCCTCGGCGGGCCAGTACCTGGGCGCCGGTGAGGGAGGCGAGGACTTCGTCGCGGGTGCCGAAGCCGGCCGGGACCGGTGGCAGCCCGAGCGCGTCGACCAGGGCGGACTGGCGGCGGGCCGGGTCGTCCGCGCCACGCAGGAGGTTGGTGATCGGGCGGGTGTCGGCGACGCCGTACACCGCCGCGAGCGTCCCGGCGGTGGCCGAGACGGTGGCGTGGTCGGGGACCGGCGCCGCCGGGTCCCAGTCGTGGTCGGCGACCTTCCTGCCCTGCTGGAGAAGCGTGAAGCCGTAGCGGTCGCCGGTCCGCCGCAGGACCAGCACGGGCCACGGTTCGCCGGTGGTGATGTTGTCGGCGGCGGCCGTGAGCCGGTCCTCGCCGAGGAGCGTGGCGCGGATGCCGGGCTCGGGGTCGGCGGCGAGTTCGACGTACGAGGACCGCCCCGGCGCCGGGGCTATGCGCAGCGGGACGCCGCACATCAGCGCGGCGTCGGCGACGGTGTGCGGCGGGGCGGCGACGAGTGCGAGGAAGTGCGGACCGGAGGAGGGGGCGGAGGAAGGGGCGGAGGAGGGGCGGGCGCCGGCGGTCACGGGGGCGGCTCCGTACGCGTCCGATGACCCATTCACCGGCCCGTACGACATCGGCGGCTTCGGGCGCGAGAAGAACGGCACCCGCGCCGCCACATGCATCCGTACGCCCGCCCGGAAGTCCAGGAACTCGCCCCGCGCGTCCCCGAGATACGCCCACGGAAACTCCGTGGCGTGCGCCCCCACCGCCCGGAACTGCTCCAGCGCCTCCTCGTGCCGGTCCGCCAGCACCAGCATCAGCGCCAGATGGTTCCGGACCCCGGCCACCTCCGGATCGCCCTGTGGGTACGCCTCCGACAGCTCCTGCGCCCGCTTCAGCGCCGCGCGGATCCGGGACCGGTCGATCCCCGATCCACCGTTCCCGCCGCCGGTCACCACGTCGTACTCGACGGCCGCCAGCAGCGGCAGCGCGTTCAGCATCGAGCCGGGCAGCGCCTCCTCGGCCGCGCGCTCCGCGAAGTCGAACATCTCGTCGTGCGAGCCGTACCACTTGTCGCACAGGTACTGCATCGCCGAGACATGGCAGCCGTAGTGGTGCGGCGCGCGGGCGGTCGCCTCCGCCCAGTACGCGTCGAACACCTCGCGCGGCGCCTGGCTCCCGCGCGCGTGCGTGAGCGCGACCTGCCACGGCACCGGGTCGGTGGGATTCAGCTCGGCCGCCGCGCCGATCACCGGGACCGCGTCGTCGAGCAGCGCGAAGAACGCCTGGAACTGGTCGCGCGCCACACTGCTCGCACGGGCGCCCGTCCGTATCTCCCACGCCTGTTGGACGCAGTGCTCGGCCTTGACCAGCACGGCGTCCGGATCCTGCGGGGACTCGGCGAGCCACGCGTCCAGCCAACCCGGGCTGTGCAGCGCGCTCTCCGCGAGCCGTGGCACATACCCGCCGCGCCGCTCCCACTCGGCGCCGACGCGCGTCGCCGCGAGCAGGTCCCTGGCGGGCGCGTGGTCACCGGCGTACGCGGCGGTGAGCGCGGCGCGCAGCTCGGGCGGGGGCGGATCGAGCACGACGGACGCGTCGGGAGGCAGATGCGCGCCGACGGCCGCCCCGTGGCGGAGCATCCGCGGCAGAGTGATCAAGGTGCGTAGCGTCGCGCTCATCGTCACGGTCATCCATTGAAGGCGGTCGAAGGTGGCGGCCACCAGAGGCTTTTGGTGACAAAGCCATATCGCGTGACGTATCGCACGGGCCACCGCGCGACGTGGCCCGTGAGGTACGGAGTGACGTACCGCGCGACGCATCGCATGGAGTAGCGGTCCGCGAGCGCTCCCGGGACCTCGGTACCGGTCGCCGTAGGCTGCCGCCCATGTGCGGAATCGTGGGATATGTCGGTGGACAGCCGGCGCTCGACGTGGTCATCGCCGGTCTCAAGCGCCTCGAATACCGGGGCTACGACTCGGCCGGTGTCGCCGTCCTCGCCGACGGCGGACTGGCCTCGGCCAAGAAGGCGGGCAAGCTCGTCAATCTGGAGAAGGTGCTGGTGGAGAGGCCGTTGCCGGGCGGTACCACCGGCATCGGGCACACCAGATGGGCCACGCACGGCGGCCCCACCGACGCCAACGCCCATCCGCACGCCGACAACGCGGGCCGCGTCGCCGTCGTGCACAACGGGATCATCGAGAACTTCGCCGCCCTGCGTACCGAGCTGACCGACCGCGGTCACGACCTGGCCTCCGAGACCGACACCGAGGTCGTGGCGCATCTGCTCGCCGAGGCGTTCTCCTCCTGCGGCGAGCTGGCCGAGTCGATGCGGCAGGTGTGCGGGCGGCTGGAGGGCGCGTTCACGCTCGTCGCCGTACACGCGGACGAGCCGGACGTCGTCGTCGGCGCGCGTCGCAACTCGCCGCTCGTGGTGGGCGTCGGCGACGGCGAGGCGTTCCTCGCCTCCGACGTCGCCGCCTTCATCGCCCATACGCGCTCCGCGATCGAGCTGGGCCAGGACCAGGTGGTGGAGCTGCGCCGGGACGGCGTGCGGGTGACCGACTTCGACGGCGCGGACGCGCACGACAACGTACGCGAGTACCACATCGACTGGGACGCGTCGGCCGCCGAGAAGGGCGGCTACGACTACTTCATGCTCAAGGAGATCGCCGAGCAGCCGAAGGCCGTCGCCGACACCCTCCTCGGGCGTATCAACGCCGAGGGTTCGCTGACGCTGGACGACCTGCGCATCCCCTCGCGGGTGCTGCGCGCGGCCGACAAGGTCGTCATCGTGGCGTGCGGGACGGCCTTCCACGCCGGGCTGATCGCGAAGTACGCCATCGAGCACTGGACGCGTATCCCGTGCGAGGTGGAGCTGGCGAGCGAGTTCCGCTACCGGGACCCGATCCTCAACACCCGTACCCTCGTCGTCGCGATCTCCCAGTCCGGCGAGACGATGGACACGCTGATGGCGCTGCGGCACGCGCGCGACCAGGGCGCCACGGTCCTCGCCATCTGCAACACCAACGGCTCGACGATCCCGAGGGAGTCGGACGCCGTCCTCTACACCCACGCGGGGCCCGAGGTCGCCGTCGCGTCGACCAAGGCGTTCCTGACGCAGCTCGTCGCCTGCTATCTGGTCGCGCTGTATCTGGGGCAGCTGCGCGGCACGAAGTACGGCGACGAGATCCGCGCCGTCATCCGCGAACTGTCGCGCGTCTCGCACGAGGTCGAGCGCGTGCTGGAGACGATGGAGCCGGTACGGGAGCTGGCGCGCTCGCTCGCCGACAAGCGGACGGTGCTGTTCCTGGGGCGGCACGTCGGCTATCCGGTGGCACTGGAGGGCGCGCTGAAGCTGAAGGAACTGGCGTACATGCACGCCGAGGGCTTCGCGGCCGGGGAACTCAAGCACGGGCCGATCGCGCTGATCGAGGAGGATGTGCCGGTGGTCGTCGTCGTACCGTCGCCGCGTGGGCGTTCGGTGCTGCACGACAAGATCGTGTCGAACATCCAGGAGATCCGGGCGCGGGGAGCACGGACGATCGTGATCGCGGAGGAGGGGGACGAGGCGGTGGTGCCGTACGCGGACCATCTCATCCGTATCCCGGTGACGCCGACGCTCCTTCAGCCGCTGGTCTCGACGGTGCCGTTGCAGGTCTTCGCGTGCGAGCTGGCGACGGCGCGCGGCAATGAGGTGGACCAGCCGCGGAACCTGGCGAAGTCCGTGACGGTGGAGTGAGCGGTGAAGTGAGTGAACGGTGGGGTGAGCCGTGAAGTGAACGGTGGGGTGAGCGGTGAAGTGAAGGGTGACGTGAGAGGCAGGACTGCACAGTGATCATCGGGGTGGGGATCGACGTGGCGGAGATCGAACGCTTCGCGGCGTCGCTGGAGCGCACACCGGCCCTGGCCGAACGGCTCTTCTCCGAGCGGGAGTTGCTGCTGCCCAGCGGGGAACGTCGCGGGGTCGCGTCGCTGGCCGCGCGCTTCGCGGCCAAGGAGGCGCTGGCGAAGGCGCTGGGCGCGCCGGCCGGGCTGCACTGGACGGACGCCGAGGTGTACGTGGAGGAGAGCGGGCGGCCGAGGCTGCGGGTACGGGGGACGGTGGCGGCACGCGCGGCGGAACTGGGCGTACGGAGCTGGCATGTGTCGCTCAGCCATGACGCGGGGATCGCGTCGGCGGTCGTGATCGCGGAGGGGTGACGCCGGGCGGTGCACGCCGCCGGTCCGTAACCCGTGGCGCCCGTGGCCCGTGGTGATCGTGCGCGGTGGAGGGGTGATCCCGTGGCACGTGCGGCAGACTCGGAGGCATGCGTACCGCCTACAGCGTCGAGACCGTACGGACCGCCGAACGGGAGCTGATGGACCAGCTCCCCGACGGCGTACTCATGCAGCGCGCGGCGGCCGGACTCGCCGCCGCCTGCGCGGATCTGCTGCGGCGGGCCCTCGGGCGGGTGTACGGGGCGCGGGTCGTCCTGCTCGTCGGCAGCGGCGACAACGGCGGCGACGCGCTGTACGCGGGGGCCCGCCTCGCGCGCCGCGGGGCCGGGGTCTCGGCGGTGCTCCTCAGCCCCGGACGGGCGCACGCCCCCGGTCTTACGGCGCTGCTCGGCGCGGGCGGGCGGGTCGCGGACGACCCGTTCGCCGTACTGGCCACCGCCGATCTCGTACTCGACGGCATCACCGGCATCGGCGGGCGCGGCGGGCTGCGGCCCGACGCGGTCCCGGTCGCGCGCGCCGCGCACGGCTCCGGCGCCGTGATCGTGGCCGTCGACCTGCCGAGCGGTGTCGAGGCGGGCAGCGGCGAGGTGGTGGGGGAGGCGCTGCGGGCGGACGCGACGGTCACCTTCGGCACGTACAAGCCGGCCCATCTGATCGACCCGGCGCGGGAGTACGCGGGCGCGGTGCGGCTCGTCGACATCGGGCTGGGCGCGGTGCTGCCGTCCCTGCCGGAGCTGGAAGCGCTCCAACACGCGGACGTGGCACGGCTGTTGCCGGTGCCGACTGGCGAGAGCGACAAGTACCGGCGGGGTGTCGTGGGCGTCGTCGCCGGTTCGGCGCGCTACCCGGGGGCGGCGGTCCTCGCGGTGGCGGGCGCGCTGCACGGCGGCGCGGGGGCGGTGCGGTACGTGGGCCCCGCCGGGGACGCGGTGCTCGCCCGCTTCCCCGAGACCCTGGTCCACGCCGGCCCACCGGCGAAGGCGGGCCGCGTCCAGGCATGGGTGGTCGGCCCCGGCCTCGGCGACGAGCCGGGCGTCGCGGACGCGCTGGCCTCCGACGTACCGGTCCTGATCGACGCGGACGGCCTGCGCGGGCTGGACGCCGGGGCCGTACGGTCGCGTACGGCCCCGACGCTGCTCACCCCGCATGCGGGCGAGGCGGCGGCGCTGCTCGGCGTCCCCCGCGAGGAGGTCGAGGCGGCCCGGCTGTCGTCGGTCCGCGAACTCGCCTCCCGCTACGGCGCGACGGTCCTCCTGAAGGGTTCCACCACGCTGGTGGCCTCCCCGGACACCTCGCTCCCCGTCCGTGCGAATCCCACGGGCACGCCCTGGCTGGCGACGGCGGGCAGCGGCGACGTGCTCTCGGGTCTGACGGGCTCGCTGCTGGCGGCCGGCCTGGCGGCGCGGGACGCGGCATCGGTGGGCGCGTATCTGCACGGCCTGGCGGCGCGGTCGGCCGCGCGGGGGGCGCCGGTGAGCGCGGAGGACGTGGCGGCGTCGTTGCGCCCGGCGTGGCGGGATGTGTCGGCGGAGGGGTGAGCGGGCCGGGACCCGGTCGTCAGATACGGAGGTCCTTGGTGACGGTGGAGGCGGGGGTGACCAGGACCGCGTCGAAGGCGTCGAGCACCGGGGTGTGCACGTAGGTGCCCTGTAGCCGGATGCGGTCGGGGTGGTCGGGGTGGTCGCCGGGGTGGGTGGCTACCTCTGTACGTGCTCTGCGGAGATCGGCGAGACCGGGACCGGGACCGAGTCCGGAGCGGCCGGAGCCGGAGCCGGGGCCGGCGTCGAGTCCGGAGCCGAGGCCGGCGTCGGCGAAGGCGGCCTCGATGCTTCCCGGTTCGGGCGCGTCCAGCGTCGTATCGGCGAGGGTGAAGCCGAACGGCGCCTTCTCGTCGCGGACCATGTCCGCCGTGTGGCCGGTGACGCTGGTCAGACCGAGCGCGAAGTAGCTGTCGCCCAGTGCGCGCCGCAGTTGCTGTCCCATCGGGAGCCCCGTGAGGTGCCCGTCGAAGGAGATCGGCGACGTCTGGATGTGCGCGTTGTGGGCGACCAGGACGACACGGCTGCCGGGTTCGAGGTGGGCCAGGTGCCAGGGGACCGATCGGGCCATGTAGGCGTCCCGGGCCGAGGTGTCGGCGGTGAGGCCGTCGCCCGCGAACAGGCCGGCCATGGCGCGGAAGGTGTGGTCGCCGTGGCAGGCGCCTTCGAGGCGGTGCAGGGCGACGTCGTACTCGTACTGGTCGCCTCGCGTCACGTACAGCGGTTCGAGAGCGCGGAACCGGACGAGCAGGCGCGCGAGGATCGCGGTGAGGTCGTTCTGTTCGGTGACGGGCAGCCGCGCCCAGGCGGGTGCGGCCACGGCCGCGGAGCCACCCGCGAACGACGCGGCGATCCGCACGGCCGTCTCGACCGCCGGTACGGTCTCGGGGTCGACGCGGCGCAGATAGTCGGCGACCGGGGCCAGCGCGGGCAGCAGGGAACCGCCCGCCGCCGGGATGTCGACCCCGGCGAAGCGCACCGGTGACGTGGCGGTGCGGTTGTGCCGGCGGACCCATCGCAGGGGTTCGGTGATCCCCACGGGAATCGCCTGGGCGAGATGGCCCGCCAGATCCTCGTCCGTACCCTCTCCCCGGGCCCAGGCGTCCAGGGGGAAGCCCTCGCTGAAGCCGTACTCGAAGGCCAGGGCGGTGAAGCCGCAGCGTTCGACGAGGAAGCGCAGGATACGGCGGCGCAGCAGGGCGAACTCCTCGATGAAGTGGGAGTGTTCGCCGATCGCGACGACGCGCGCGTCGCCGATGACGCCCCGCAGCGGTTCCAGGTCGTCGAGCGGCGCCTCGGGGTCCAGATGGTCGAGCGGCACGGCGTTGGCGCGCAGCCAGTCGGTGAACGGGGTGCCGGGGGATGAACTGGGCATGCTGATGGCTCGATTCTCGGAGGGGCGCGAACGGCACGCGCCGTGCCGGAAAGGAAAGTTCACAGACCGGAGCCTCGTCAAGTACGGCACGTGCCGTGCCGTTCCGCTAGGCTGAGCGCATGAGCACTGCCAGCCGAGGCGCCGACCGGACCGAGGCCATCATGCGGACCACGCTCGAACTGGGCCAGGAGATCGGCTACGCCAAGCTCAGCATCGAGGCGATCGCCGCCCGGGCCGGCGCGGGGAAGCACACCATCTACCGCAGATGGCCGTCCAAGGGCGCCCTGTTCCTGGACTCGCTGCTCTCACTGCACGAGTCCGGCCTGGACTACCCGGACACGGGTGACGTCGTCGCCGACCTGCGTACGCAGATCCACGCGGCCGTCGACCTGCTGGCCGATCCGCCCATGGGCCCGCTGTTCCGGGCCCTGGTCGGCGAGGCCCAGTACGACCCCCAGGTCGCCGCCGCGCTCAACGCGCGCTTCATCACCCCGCAGACCGCCATGACCGTCGCCCGACTGCGAACGGCCCGCGACCGAGGCCAGTTGTCGCCAGACTTCGACCTCAGCCTCGCCATGGCTGTCCTCTCCGGGCCGCTCTACTTCCAGTTCCTGATCACCCAGGAACCTCTGACCCACGAGTACGTCGACCGTGTCCTCGACGCGCTCTTCACCGGCTTGGGAAAGCCCTCAGTATCAGGAGAGTCATGACAAGTAGGTTCACCGAGCTGGTCGTTGACTGCCACGACCCGGAAAGGCTCGCCGCCTTCTGGTGCGCGGTCCTGGACTTCAAGGTGATCGACCGGGCCGAGGGCCGGGTCGAGATCGGTTCCTGGGAGCCGACGGCCGAGGAGATACGGGCCCGCCAGATGCCGCCCACCGTGCAGTTCATCCAGGTGCCCGAGGGAAAGACCGTCAAGAACAGGCTTCACCTCGACGTCAGCCCGATCGATCGCAGCACCGCGGACGAGGTGACCAGACTCCTCGCCCTCGGCGCCACCACGACGGACGTGGGCCAGGGCTCGGGGCGGAGCTGGGTGGTCATGGCCGACCCGGAGGGCAACGAGTTCGACGTCGTACGCACGCTGGCGCCGTAGCGGAACCAGGCCCTGTCCGCCGGCCGGTCACGTAGCCCTGCCGCGCGGGGCGTCGGCCATGGCGACGTCGTGTCGAAGGAGTTCGACTCCGTGTTCGGAGCCGTACGCCGAGAACTTGCCGGACATCTCGCGGATCTGCTGGACGCAGCGCGACGCGCCGATCTGTGTGGCGAGGGCGAGGGATTGGCGAGCCAGCTCCGCGGCCTGCTGGACCTCGCCCCCGGCCAGCAGGCTTTCCGCCTCGTAGGCGAGGAAGACCGCTTTCGTCTTGTCCCGGGACCTGGGCAGCAGACTGACGCCCTGGGTGATCTGATCATGCGCGCGGCGCGGTCGGCCAAGGTCGATCAGGCATCTGCCGGTGTCCACCGCCAGGTCGGCGGGGCTCATCCAGGCGCACCACCTGGGGGCCTCCTCGGTGGTCGAGTCGAGGAGTCTCTCGGCTCGCGCGAGTTCGCGGTAGCAGTCCCGGGCTTCGCCGAGCATCGCGTGCGCTCGCGCTTTCCGCAGCGACAGCAGTGTGCGGGCCGTGGGGTTCGAGGTGCGCGAGAGCGCGTGGCCGAGGCAGTCGACGGCGGCACGGGGCCGGCCGAGCCAGATGCTCTGGTAGGCGATGTCGGAGAGGGCCCCGGCGCCCATGTCGGTGTTTCCGGCCTCATGGGCGGAGTGCACGGCCGCATGCCAGTAGCGGTTGGCCGCCGCGTGGTGCTCGTGGTCGAACCGGTGCCACGCGACGGTCTGGGCGAGGGTCGAGGCCAAGGTGTGCAGGCGTTTGCCCAGGGCGCGGTTGTAGCTGCTGTGTTCCAGCAGGTTGACGACGGTTTCGAGGTACCCGTCCAGAAGGGGACTCGTGTGCTGACGATGTTCCGTGGACATGCTGGTGAGGCCCTGGGCCGATTCCTCCAGCCGGCCGACGAACGCGGGATCCACCGGGCGCCCACCGGTGACGCGGTCGGCCGGTGCCGGTTCGATCGTGGCCCACTGGAGGGCGAGGGAGCCGAGGGCGGCCGGGGTGACGGCCAGGAAGGTGCGGCGGTCGACGGCCATCAGTACGGCCTTTCTGAGAACGGCGACGGTCAGCCCGGCCCCGAGGGCGGCAGGCGTCTCATGGCCGGGCAGCCAGTGAGGCCAGCCCAGAGCCGTTGCCTGTTCGTGGGGGATGTCGAAGACATCGGACAGAAGCATCTGGGAGAACTCGTCCGGGACCACGCGCTTCTCCCACAGGGACACGCGCTGACGTGACGTCCCGGCGCGCAGACCGCGGCGCCGGGCGGCGACTCTCATCTGCTGGGCGAGGCCGGACTGGGACCAGCCGCGCAGCCCCCGCGCGTACGCCAGCGGATGCCGGATGAGTTCGTCCACATCGCTTATGAAAGCAGTTGGGTGCCCGCCCCGCCGGGCGATCGGGGGGAGGGGAGCGACAGGGGGATGACACCCGGACGGTGTTGCGAACAGGGTCAGTTGCTCTGTAATCGGGTGCGGACAACCAACTTCGCGCAGGTGGCAGCCGCCCGGCTGACCGCCACTGGCACAGAGGAGGAGGGGCGACGCATGGCGACGCGTTCATTCCAGGCCCCGTGGGCGATGCGACTGGTCACCGACCGGCTTCCGGTCGGCCCGCCGTCGTACGCGACGGTGACACTCGACCCGGTCACGCAGACCGCCCGCTACACCGACACCGCCGGCCGGGCCGTCGAGATGGGCAGGCACGGCACCTCGAAGACGAAGGGCACCGCGTCGACGTCCGGGGGCGGTGACGGGCAGAGCCCGCCGGAGCAGTCGCAGGACGACAACACCACCGACTACGAGTCGGACTGACCGATGGCCGCCACCGTCCTGGTCCTCACCGCGCTGGAAGACGTCACCGCGGACTGGGTCATCGCCGCGCTGAACGAGCGTGAGGTGCCCGTCGCTCGTGTCGATCCTGCCGACATCGGACCCGGCCTGACCTTCGGGTTCCGCATCGGTGCGGACAGCCCGGCGTGGGGCGGCCGACTGCGTACGGCGAGCCGGGAGGTGGAGCTGGAGGAGGTGGCGGCGGTGTACTACCGTCGCCCCACCTCGTACGCCGCCCGGTTCGGGCATCTGCCGCAGCAACAGCGCGAGTTCGCCGCGGCCGAGGCGAGGCACGGGCTCGGCGGCGTCCTGAACCACCTGCGCCGTGCGACGTACGTCAACCACCCCTCGGCGGTGGCGCGCGCCGACTTCAAGCCCCTGCAGCTCCAGCGGTTCGTTGAGCTGGGCCTGGCGATCCCGCCGACCCTCATTACCAACGATGTCGATGCGGCACGCGAGTTCGCCGCCGACCACGAGCGCGTCATCTGCAAGACGTTCCGCGGCCTGCCTCCCGGCAGGGATGGGAACACCGGGGCGATCTGGACCCAGCGCGTCGATCCGGAGAGCTTCGACGCCGCACTCGCGGTGACCGCGCATCTCTTCCAGGCGGAAGTTCCCAAGACGGCCGATGTGCGGGTGACGGTGGTCGGACGCCGGGTGTTCGCCCAGCGACTCGTCGCCCCGGACGGTGCGCTGGACTGGCGCCGGGGCGACTGGGACGAGCTGGTCCACACTCCGATCACCGTCCCGTCCCCGATCGAGGCCGCCCTGCACAGCTATCTGGCGTCGTTCCGTCTGCTCTTCGGCTGCTTCGACTTCGCACTGACCGGGGACGGGAATGGGACTGGAGACGGGAACGGGGACGGGGAAGACCCGGCACACTGGACCGTGATCGAGTGCAATCCGAACGGCCAGTGGGGCTGGCTTCCGGACGCGCCGGCCATCACGACCGCGTTCGCCGACATCCTGAGTACGGAAGGAGGCGGTACGGCATGACGATGCCCGCCGATCTGGAGAAGGACGCCGCCCGGCTGCGGGAGGCGATGGCGAAGTCCCTTGCCCAGGACCGGGTCCTTGCTGATCAGGCCTGGCGGCGGGCCGTGGAGACAGTGCCCCGGCATCGGTTCGTGCCGGGCTTCTATCTGCCCGTCGGCGAACGGGACGGGCAGGGGCTGACGGTGTGGGAGCCGGTCACCGCCGCACTCGGCCAGGGCCGGTGGCTGGCCGCCGCGTACTCCGACACCACGCTCATCACGCAGTTCGACGGCGACGAACCCGACTGGACGCACCCCGCCGTGCGCCACGGCGGAGCACCCACCTCCTCCTCGACGCTGCCGTCCCTGGTCGTACGCATGTGGGCGGACGCGGAAATCGCCGAAGGACAGACGGTGTTGGAGATCGGCACCGGGACCGGCTACTCGACCGCGCTCGCCTGCGAACGGCTCGGCTCCGCCGACGTCACGAGCATCGAGGTGGACCCGCACCGGCTGGAGTCGGCCGCGAACGCCCTGCACGGGTGTGGCTACACCCCAACCCTCGCCGTGGCCGACGGACTGTACGGGTACTGGCCCGAGGCGCGGTTCGACCGGATCGTCGCCGCCTGCTCCTTCCGCACCGTACCCCCGGCCCTGCTCGCGCAGGCCCGGCCGGGCGGGAAGATCCTGCTCACCCTGTCGGGCTGGCTGTACGGGTACGCCCGAGTCCTGCTCACCGTCGCCGAGGACGGCACCGCCGAGGGCCAACTGCTGGGCGGCACCGTGTCGTTCATGCCCGCCCGGACCCACGCGGCACCGGCCTTCGGCAACCCCGCCCACTGGGCCGCGGGACTGCCCGAGGAGTCCCGCACCGCGCGGCACGGCCCCGAACGGGTCAGTGCCGCGACCGAGGAGGCGTTCCATCCGCGGTTCCTCGCCCAATGCGCCGTGCCCGACGCCCAGATGACCACCGTCGGTGAGGTCGTGCACATCGTCGATGTCGCCACCGGCTCCGCCGCCACCCTCACCCCGGACGGCGACGGCGCGTGGCGGGTGCGCGAGGGCGGTCCCGTGAGGCTGTGGGAGTGCGTCGAGCGTGTCCTGGACGCGTACGACGCGGCCGACCGGCCGGGGGCGGAGACGTTCACGCTCCACGTGCACGACGGGCACAGCACCCTGCGGCACCCGCGGATGCCCGTTCTGTCGCTGCCCCGGCCGCATCCGGCCGGCGTGCTTCGGACGAACGGCACCGCGTCGCGGAATCAGCTTCAGTAGGGTCGTGGAACACCTGTCTGTCCGCTGTGTGAGGTAGCTCGATGTCCACATCGCCCCATGATCCCGTCAGCGCGCAGTTCGGTGCGGAGGGGCTGCGTCGCTTCCGTCCCGGTGCCGCCTTCGGTGTACGACTTCCCGAGGCGGCGCGCGCGGGACTTGAGGAGACGGGCGTACCGGTGCTGGTAGCCCCGTACTTCACGGCCGCCGGTGAGAGTGACGCGCTTGCGCTGGGTGTCTTCGCGGCCCAGAGCGGCCTTCCCCGCCCCGCGCCGGAGGTGGAGGGGTGGCTGCGGATCGGTGCTGACGGGCTGGCCCAGCTGTGCGTACGGCCTGACGGCGCCGTTCAGGCGGTCATGCTGGAGGGCGGCGAGGACGACCTGTACGTCAGCTCGGATCCCCAGGCGTTCAGCGCGTCGTTGGCGGTGCTGGACCGGGTGCTGCCGGTGATCGCGACCTCGTCCGGTCTGACGGAGGCGGCGGCTGCCTTCCGGGAGTTGAACGAGACTCTGCGCGCGATCGACCCGGACGCGTTCGGGGAGCGGGAGGCGTGGTGGCCTCGGGTGCTGGACGATGTGCGGCACACGCTGAACTTCCCTTTCTCCGCCGCGTTCGAGTATGTCGACGCCGGCGGGGAGAAGCGGATCGTCACCGGGGCGACGGGGCCCGGGCGTGCGCATCCCGAGGAGTTGGTCTGGCGGGAGCTGTCCGGGCAGGGGGTGGCGCCGGAGCAGGTACGGCGGGTGTTCTGCGAGTTGCAGGCGTGCATGATGCCCGGTCACTACTGCGCGGTGTGGATGCAGAAGCTGTTCCCGCAGGCGGAGTTCACCCATGCCTTCGACTACGGCAGTGACGCCGAGTCCCGCGAGGCGGGGCTCAAGCAACTGATCACGTATACGGCCGAGCAGGCGGGCCGAGGGTGAGTACGGCGGCGTGGGGCCGGCCCGCGGCGGGGCGTGAACCGGCCGGGGCCGCGCTGTTGGCGTGGCTGGCCGATGCCTCCGCGCCGGGTCTGTGTGTGATCGCGGGTGGTGCGGGGTGCGGAAAGTCCGAACTGCTGGCCTGGCTGATACGGCACGGCACCCGGGCGGGTACGGGACGGGACCGGGCGGTGCACGGTTTCGTGCCGCTCGCCGGGCAGGGTGTGCGCGGTGCGGTCTGGATGCTGGCCGACCAACTGGGGCTGGTCGTAAGGGGACCCGGGGAGTTCGTGGCGCGGCTGACCGCCGACCGGCGCCCGGTCACCGTCGTCCTGCCGGACCTGCACGCGGCTGCCGACCCGGACGGACTGGCGGAGCTGGTACGCGCGCTGGACGCCCTGGACCACGTACGGCTGGTGGTCGAGGCCCGCACCGGCACCCCCGTCCACCGCCAACTGGCCGACGGCGGTGCGGCGGTGATGGACCTGGACGAACCGCAGTGGACGGACGAGACCCGCCGTACGGCCTGGCGCGCCGAACACGCCGGGGCCACCGTCCCTCCGCAGGCCGCGCCCGTACCGGAGTTGGACGACCCGGCGGCGCTGTGCGCGGCTGATCCGTGGCTGGTCACCGCCGCATTCGACGTGGACGAGGCGGAGCACGGGGGACTGCGTACCGCCTGGCTGCGCGCCGGGCAGTCCCTGTGCCGGGACCAGGACAGCGCGGAGCGCGCGCTGGTGCTGCTGACGGCCCTGGGCGACGGTGCGGATCCACGGCTGGCACCGGAGCTGGCCCGGCTCGCGGCCACCGCCGACTGGCAGTTGGAGTGGTCGCGCGTACGGGGGGACGTGACCCCGCCCTGGCCCGGACCGGTCTTCGCGATGACCACCACCGGGCTGCCGGCGGGCCAGGTCCTTCTCGCCGACCACCAGGGCGCGCTGCGGACCGTGGCCTCGGCCGACGGCGCACCCCTGGGGCGGATGCCCCAACTGCCCTCCCCACCTGTCGCGTTCGGCGCTCTCGCGGACGGCACGCTGCTGGCGCTCGACGACCAGGGCCACGTGAGCGCGGAGACGCTGCCCGGTGCGGTACGGCCCACAGGCATCGCGGCCCTGCTCGATGACGGCCCGACTCCGGGCCGGCGGCTCACCGAAACGCTCACGGCCCACCTCGCCCACTCCCCGGGCACCGCGCTCTGCGCCACGCCCGGTGCGGTGGCTGTCGGCGGACCCGACGGCACCGTGCACGCCTTCACCCCCGCCGACACGGCTCAGCCACCGCGCACCGCCGCCCTGCACACCGGCCCCGTCACCGCCCTGGCGGCGCTCGCCCTCCCGGTCGGCGACGGCGCGGAAACGGTGCCGCTGCTCTACAGCGGGGGAGCCGACGGCCGGGTCCGCGCCTGGTCTCCCGCCGCCGACCCGCAGCCCACTCCGGTGGCCGAACGCCCCCGCCCCGTCACGGCGTTGAGCGCGGCGCACACCCCGTACGGCTCGACCCTGGCCGTCGCCTGGGAAGACGGACTGGTCGAACTGCGCCACCTGGAGCAGGGCACGAAATCACAGTTCCACCCCGGCACGCCGGTGAACGCGCTGGCCCTGACACCCGCCGGGGGCCTGCTGATCGGCACGGACGACCGCGTCATGTGCCTGCACCCACGATGACGTGCCGGATCGCACACGGTTCTCACCCACCCTCCCCTCGCGCCCAGTTGACGCTCCCTCACGCTCCGTTGGAAAGTGTGATGAGCTGACTGGCGAGGGGGCGTGTGACGCGTGGGGAAGAAGCTGCCCGATGAACTTGTCGAGGTTCTCGACCTCGTGGGTGTCCAATGGCCCAACATCGACGAGGACGAGGTCCGCGACAGCGCCAAGGACTACCGGCAACTCGCTGAAGGCCTGCGGGACGTCATCAAGGAAGGCAACACCGCCTGCTCCCACATAGTCGGTGGCCGCAGCAAGGGCGCGACCGTCACCGCGATCGACCGCCGCTGGGGCAAACTCACCACCAAGGACCTCACCACCTTCGCCAAGGCGCTCGACGACCTGGCAGGTGCCCTTGATGATTGCGCGGGCCTGATCGAGGGCTGCAAGGCGGCCTGCATCGTCGAACTCGGCGCCACCGCGACGGCCGCGACCGTGGGCGTCGTCGGCATGTTCTTCACCGCCGGCATCAGTGGCCTGCTCAGCGCCGGCGCCATCGCCGCCTGCCGGTTCGCCCTGCACGAGATCATCGACTACGCGATCGGTGAGATCACCGCCATCGTCACCGACAAGATCGAGGCGAAGATCCTCGGCAAGATCGAGGACGTCTTCACGGACCACCTCGACGCGGGCGACGAAGACCTCTCGGGCTACACGACCGGCAGCGCGGACATGGCCCAGGACCTCGCGATCGAGTTCGACGACTTCGACCGGGCCACGGGCGGCTACCAGGAAACCGGCAAGAACTTCGACAAGAAGAAGGGCACCCACAAGGCCGGGGGCGCCAAGCGCCGCAGCTCGGTGAAGAAGGACAGCCGCTTCCACAAACTCGCCACGGTCATGGACAAGGCCGAGGACGCCGTCGACAAGAAGGCCGACGAGACCGTCGACGTCCTTGAAAAGCACGGCGGGAAGATAGACAAGAGCAAACGGGACCAGAAGGAACGCGACGAGAAAACCAAACGCGACATCGACGACTGCAAAGTAGTCAATACCTACATCCTCAACACGGACGGGTCGGTGGACAAAGTGCTTCCCAACGGCACCATCGATCCCAAAGGGCTGACCGCAGCCGACAAAATGAACCTCACTAGCATCATTGAGCCCGATGGAAAAGTCTGGCGCCCCGAAACGGAGAAAGATCAGAGGCAGTGGCGAACCGGGCGCGGCCACACCGGCACCGTCAGCTCACGCAAGATCGACCCCTCCAAGGACGAACTCGCGATAGCGACCCAGCGGGCACGCCAAGCGCGCGATGACTACGGCGGCGGAAACTATGCCGCAGGTCGGTACATTGACCCCAAAAGCGGACAGGAGTCAATACTCGTCGGATACAGTGACAGTAAATATCATTCCGAACGGAACATCGGACATCCGCTGCTCCAAAACGGAGCGCAAGCTGGCTTGAAGGAAATGTTCACCGAACGCGAACCGTGCCAGAAGAATCCACGGTGCAATACATGGCTCGACTACTATTTCAAATCAGCTAACCCCGACCTCACTGTGACTCACGCCGCAGATTACGATCAAAGCGACAAGAAGACACAGAATAAAGAGCACGAGCAATACATGAAGGACCTCAAAAAGGCCCACGGCAAGTAGTATAGGATCCTTTGGTGACCAGCGCGCTGACGTCCAGGAATCTGATTCGCCTCTTCGGCCTCGACGGAATCATCTACTTCCCGGACTATCCTGACAATCCCCTGAACGCTTCGACCGCTTCATTCCTCAGTTCAACAGGCCTTCCGCACGACGACATCTTCACCTCCACCCACCTGGACCTGGATCTCGGCGAAAGTAATCCGGTCACGCTGGGACTCCTCATGGACATGGAAGGCGGTGAAGTTCCACAGACGCGCCGCTCCTGGCCGGTCCTCGGTTCCTTGAGAACAGCGGTCATCACTATCGACACGCAGTCCGGGGTGGTCCACTCCTACCCCGAGGGCGAGAACACGAGTCAGGTACTGCATCGCGACATCGAGTCCTTCGTCTTCTGTCTCGCCGAGTTCCGAAAGCTCCGTGACGCCACGACAGAAGACTCGGACAACGAAACCCTGATCCAGAGCTTCCGAACAGCCGTCAGCGCCTTTGACCCCACGCCCCTGGCCGACGAGGACTCGGACTGGAACCTCATGCTCGACGAGGTACTTGAAGGAATGTGGTAAGGCCTGCGCTGAAGGGCATGAGACGGGTTCGCTTCGCCGGGTCGACGACCGAACAGCTCTTCCTGAGCACTGTCGGGCTCCCGGACACCGAATGGTTCATGTCCAAGGCCGGCCTCGGAGCGGCCGACTTCATCGGTCTCAACGAGTGGTACGGCAACAGGGGAGGCGTCCCCGACGAGTGCCGCGACTGGCTCGTGCTCGGACTCTTCGCCGAAACCACGCTCGCACTCGGGCCGGACAGCGGGACCGTCTACTCGCTCGGCGACGGCGAGACACGTCTCAAATCTCGCGCGTGCGTCGGACGAACGGCCGCGAGCCCACGGGCACCTGTGAGAAAGGTTGAGCTGTGCTGATCGGTATTGAGGCTGAGGAGGTGCGGCGGGCGGGCGGGCTGACGGGCGTTACCTACTTCCCTCTGGCGGCCGGCGGGCACCTGCACCGGCCGACGGCCGGCTTCCTGGCATCTGTCGGACTTCCGCAGGGCAAGTTCTTCAGTCCACGTACGGATCTGGAGGACGGCAGCGCGCAGCGACTTCGTTCCGGTTCGAGCCTGAAGGCGTCCTTCGAACGAGTCGGATCCGAACTGCCGCCGGAAGCGGAAACATGGGAGGAGCTCGGCAACTTCGTGTACGCCACAGTCGCGCTCGATCCCCGGAACGGCCGGATCTACGCTTTTCCCGAGGGAGAGATCGACTATCAGCCGATGCACGCGGACGTTTCGAGTCTCGTACACGCCCTCATGGTCCTGAGCAGAGGGCGAGCGGACCTCCTGAAACTGGGACGGGACGACGATGAGCGGCGTGCACAGATCGTGGACCGCATGATCCAGGAGATCACCGCCGTGGACCCCACACCCTTCGCGGACGAAGAAGGCGAGTGGGAAACGCTTTTCGACCAGATCAGGCTCAACATGTGGCGATGAAACGGCCGTAGCGACCGTGCGGAGCGGTACGACACCCCCTTCGGTTGCCGACCTGTTCAAGAGATCTCGCCGACTACTGCTCCCTGTGGTGCTACTACGGCGTGACGACGGTGACGTGTCGCAGTTCGCGGTGGAGGCGGGAGGCGAGGAGGGCGGGGTGGCGGGGTTTGGTGTACGAGCAGAGGGTGTCGGAGGCGAGCCAGCCTTGGTCCGTGAGGCGGTAGAGGGTGCCGGACGGTCCGTACAGGTGGGGTTTGCGGACGCGGAGCAACGCGTGTTCGGTGTGGCGCAGGAACGGGCACTGGCGCAGGGAGAGTTGGACGTGGGCGGTGCACAGGGGTGGCATGGAGGTGATGGATCTCTCCGGCCAGGTGTGGGGTGAGTCCTCGCGTCGCCAGTCGATGAAGAGCCAGCCCCGTTTGTCGCGGTCGGCCGGCCGCGCGCAGATCTGGCACAACAGCCGTTCCATGCAGACGCGTTGGCGGGCCGGATGCATGGAGTCGTAGAGGACGCGGCCCGGTTCGGTGGTCTCCTCCATGCGGATCCACAGGTTGCCGTGACTGTCCCGGTCGCCGGGGCGGGGGTGTTTGTACGCGAGCCGGGGGCCCTTCGCGGTGAACTCGACGGCCAACTCCCCCTTGCGCGGGCCCTTGTCGGTGCTGCGCGCGGCTACGTAGGGGATGACGGGGGGCATCGGTTACCCCTCCTCGGGAGTGGCGAGGCAGGCGGGGCAGTTCACCGCGCGCAGCCACACGTCCGTCACCCCGTCGGGATCGCCCGCCCCGCACACCGCTCGGCGGCTGTGCTGCTCAAGTACCCGCAGTTTGTGCACTGTTCGTACGTCGTCCCCCACCGTGCCGGCGACGATCTCGTGCGTGCTGTTGGGCATACCGCTCGCACCTCTCTGTAGTCATTCCACTACCAAGAGGCTCAGGGTGACGTAGAGTTGGCACTCCTTCAACTAACCGTGACTGAAGGGAGAGAGGGGTGAGGCATGGTCAATCGCAAGGAGTTAAACCCGGACAAGTCGCCAAGGGCGGCCTTCGGTGCCCGAATTCGGCGGTTCCGGGAGGATCGCGGGTGGAGCCAGGAAGGCCTCGCCGGGCACTTGTCATATTCCAGCCAGCATATTTCCGCGGTCGAAACTGATCGCAAACCGCCGACCCTTCCCTTTGCCCGTGAACTCGACCGCGCCTTCGGCACGGCCGATTCCACGGACGCGTTCGAGCGCGAATGGCGCGACATCAGGCACGGTTCGCTGCTGGAGGGCTTTCCGGAGTACGTGGGCTATGAGGCCCGTGCGGTCGAAATCCGTTTGTACGAGATCGGGATCGTGCCCGGTCTGTTGCAGACCACCGAGTACGCGCGGGTGTTGGCGGACAGCGCCGTCAAGCGGGGAGCGATCACGCCTGGTCAAGCGGATGAGCGAGTCGCGTTCCTCATGGAACGGCAGGCGGCGTTGGAGCGGAACCGACCGCCCATGGTGTTCGTGACGATGGACGAGAGCTGTATCCGTCGGCCTGTTGGCGGGCCTTCCGTCATGGCGGCCCAGTTGGCTCGTCTGGTTGAGTTCGCCGCCCTGCCGAACACCCTGCTCCAGGTGGCGCCCTTCGGAATAGGCGAGCGGCGCACATTCGACCTGCCTGTCTACCTTTTGACGCTGCTGGATCGGACCGTGATCTGTTATGCGGAGTCCCAGGCCCAAGGACATCTGGACCGCGAAAGTGTGTCGGTGATGCCCATGCTGACGGCCTACCATCAACTACAGGGCGAAGCGCTGTCGCAAGCGTCGTCCGTAGACATGATCAACCAGTTGCGAAAGGGCATTCCGTGACGACCACGATCGAGTCCCCCCGTTGGTTCACGTCCTCGTACAGCAACAACGGCGGCGCGTGCGTCGAGGTCGCCGTCAACCTCGTCACCACGCGCGGCATCGTGCCCGTCCGTGACTCCAAGAACCTGGCCGGCCCGGTGCTGGACTTCGCCCCCGGCGCGTTCGCCTCCTTCGTGGCGGGCGTCAGGGCAGGGCAGTTCGGCTCCGTCTGAGCGGACCGGCCCCATCATGTCCCGCATGATGGGGCCCACCAGGACCTCGCGGACGCGTGGCGCCCCCGCTCCGTTGCGGACTCAGCCTCCCTGGCCGCCGCCTTGGCTCCTGCGGCTGCCCTGCCGCTGTGTCTGGTTTGCAGAGTGACCGGAGTAAGGCTGGGTGCTGCTACTGGGGTATTGGGCGGCCCCGGAGGTTCCTCGGGCGGCCGACGGCCGCATCTGGGCGTAAGCGGCCATCGAGTTCGAGCTTGAGTTCGAGTCCTGGTTCGGGACGTAGGTATCCACCGGGTGGACGGCGTTGAGCGCGAAACTGACGGCATCGCTCCTCTCCGTCTCCCACGGCATCGGAGCCGTCCGCGCCGTGGGCGTCGGCGGATACTGCGCGTACGACGGAGCCGGGGAGCCCTGGGCCGCCGTCGCGGAGGACGGGGCGCCCCCGAAGCTGTAGCTCGGGGCGGGGCGGGAGGGTATGGAACTGGGGGCGGGCTGATAGGACGGCTGGCTGTCGGCCTGGATGGCGGCGTAGTAGTCGTCGGCGCCGGTCCGGCCACCGCCGTACCTCGGGGCAGGGGCGTCGGTCCCGTTGGAGCCGACGCTTCCGGTGCGCATCACGTTGGCCTGCTGGTCGTGGGCGTCGTAGTTATGACTCGGTTCGGTACGGGACTGCATCCGCCAGTCGTTGGGATTGGTGGGTTGCTGGGGCATCTCCGTCGTTCCTCTCGTCTGCTCGCGCTTCAGGGGCTCGAAAGCCGCTTGGCAGAACTACGCACGACGGCGCCAAGTGGTTCATAGGCCGTATCGCCTCCACCGAACGGATCGAACGGATCGAACCGACCGAACGGACCGAACGCCCCGGGGCGCCCCCGCCGTCCCCGGGGCGCCCCGGGCGCTCTGAGAGACTGTGGGAGATGACCGGAACCGTACCCACCTCGCCCGTCCGTGCCCGCGCCGAGATCGATCTCGGGGCGCTCCGTGGCAACGTCCGTGCCCTGCGGGCACGCCTCGCGCCCGGGGCCGCGCTCATGGCCGTCGTGAAGTCCGACGCGTACGGGCACGGCGCCGTGCCCAGTGCGCGGGCCGCGCTCGATGCCGGGGCGGCCTGGCTCGGGACCGCCACACCGCACGAGGCGCTCGCGCTGCGGGACGCCGGGGTGACCGCTCCGATCCTGTGCTGGCTGTGGACCCCCGGTGATCCCTGGCGCGAGGCCATCGAGGCCGGTCTCGACATGTCGGTGTCCGGCATGTGGGCGCTGCGCGAGGTGATCGACGCCGCGCGTGCGGCCGGGCGGCCCGCGCGGGTGCAGCTCAAGGCCGACACCGGGCTCGGCCGCAACGGGTGCCAGCCCGCCGACTGGCCCGAACTCGTCGCCGCCGCCCGCGCCGCCGAGGTCGACGGCACCGTACGCGTCACCGGTCTGTGGTCGCACTTCGCGTGCGCCGACGAGCCCGGCCACGCCTCGATCGCCGGGCAGCTCGACGTCTTCCACGAACTGCTCGCGTACGCCGAGAAGGCGGGCATCGAGCCCGAGGTCCGGCACATCGCGAACTCCGCCGCCGCCCTCACCCTCCCCGAGTCGCACTTCGATCTCGTACGGGCCGGTATCGCCGTCTACGGCATCTCGCCCAGCTCCGACCTCGGCACCTCGCGCGATCTCGGGCTGCGGCCCGTGATGACCCTCGCCGCGTCCGTGGCGCTGGTGAAGCGCGTTCCGGAGGGGCACGGCGTCAGTTACGGCCACACCTACCGCACCTCCGCCGAGACGACCCTCGGCCTGATCCCCCTCGGGTACGCGGACGGGATCCCGCGCCACGCGTCGGGGCGCGGGCCCGTGCTCGTCGGCGGGAAAGTACGGCGAGTGGCGGGGCGGGTCGCCATGGACCAGTTCGTCGTGGACCTCGGCGCGGAGCCCGGTACGGACTTCGGTACAGACCCCGGCGCGGAGCCCGGCGCCGACCCCGGTACGGACTTCGGCGCCGTCCGGGAAGGCGCGCCCGCCGTGCTGTTCGGGACCGGCGACGACGGCGGGCCGACGGCCGCCGACTGGGCGGAGGCGGCCGACACCATCGCGTACGAGATCGTGACCCGTATCGGTCCCCGTGTTCCGCGCGTCTATGTGGATGGGCAAGAGGACAGCGAAGACGTGGGACGACGAGGAGCGGGACGTTGAGCGAGAGCAGCACCGCACAGGACGTGGCGTCGGCTGTCGGCGGTGGCAACTGGCGGCTGGCCGGGATCGCCGGCACGGCGATAGGCGTGATCGCCGCCGGAGCCGCCGCGGGCGTGGCCATCGAGCGGATGACCGTCGGCCGCGGGATGCGCAAGAAGGCGCGGCTCGCACTGGATTCGACGGGGCCGTACGGCGCGCTGCGCGGCACCCCCGGCACGGCGGTCGCCGACGACGGCACGGAGCTGTACTTCGAGGTGGACGACGTCGATCCGGAGTCCGGGGCGGGCACGCCGCGCCGCCGCCGGCTCTTCGGGCGCAAGGCCCCGGCGCCCGTCACCGTCGTCTTCAGCCACGGCTACTGCCTCAACCAGGACTCCTGGCACTTCCAGCGCGCCGCGCTGCGCGGACTGGTGCGGACCGTCTTCTGGGACCAGCGCAGCCACGGCCGGTCCGCCCGGGGCCTCGCGCAGCAGGGGCCGGACGGTGTGCCCGTCTCGATCGACCAGCTCGGCCGCGACCTCAAGGCGGTCATCGACGCGGCGGCGCCCGAGGGGCCGCTCGTCCTTGTCGGCCACTCCATGGGCGGCATGACGATGATGGCCCTCGCGGGCCACAGCCCCGAACTCGTACGGGAGCGGGTCGTCGGCGCCGCGTTCGTCGGCTCCTCCAGCGGGAAGCTCGGGGAGGTCAGCTTCGGACTGCCGGTGGCGGGCGTGAACGCCGTACGCCGCGTACTGCCCGGAGTGCTGAAGGTCCTCGGCTCACAGACCGAACTCGTCGAGCGGGGCCGGCGCGCCACCGCCGATCTCTTCGCCGGGCTGATCAAGCGCTACTCGTTCAGCTCGAAGGACGTGGACCCGGCCGTCGCGCGGTTCGCCGAGCGGCTGATCGAGGCCACGCCGATCGATGTGGTGGCGGAGTTCTACCCGGCGTTCACGGAGCACGACGAGTCGGACGCGCTGCCGGTCTTCATGGACGTCCCGGTGCTGGTGGTGGCGGGGGACCGCGATCTCATCACGCCCAGTTCGCACAGCGAGGCCATCGCCGACCTGCTGCCGGACTCCGAGTTGGTGATCGTGCCGGACGCGGGTCATCTGGTGATGCTGGAGCATCCGGAGGTGGTCACGGACCGGCTCGCCGACCTGCTGGTACGGGTCGGGGCCGTGCCGGCAGCCACTAACGTTGGTTCGTATGGAAGCACCGCACAGCCCGGCAGCTGAGACCCGTACTCGTATCGTCGTCGGCTCACCCGAACGCATGGGCGAGCTGGGGCGGCGACTCGCCGCTCTGCTGCGCCCCGGCGACCTGGTGATGCTCACCGGCGAACTCGGCGCGGGCAAGACGACGCTGACCCGGGGCCTGGGCGCCGGGCTCGGCGTACGCGGCGCGGTCACCTCACCAACCTTCGTCATCGCGCGCGTGCACCCCTCGCTCTCCTCGGGGCCGCCGCTCGTGCACGTGGACGCGTACCGGCTCGGCGGCGGTCTGGACGAGATGGAGGATCTCGACCTCGATGTGTCGCTGCCGGACTCGGTGGTGGTCGTGGAGTGGGGCGACGGGAAGGTCGAGGAGCTGTCGGAGGACCGGCTGCATGTGGTGATCGACCGCGTCATGGGGGCCGGAGCGGGGGCGGGGGACGGTGTCGACCCGCTCGCGGTGGACGAGGACGACCGGCGCGAGGTCTCGCTCGTCGGGATCGGGGCGCGCTGGGCGGACGTGGACCTGGCCTCGCTCGCCTGAGGCGTGCGGGTTGCGGGCGATCAGGGGATCCGGGATCCGGGGGTCAGGCATCCGGGATCAGGCATCCGGGACCCGGGATCCGGGCGATCCGTGCTTTCCGACAAGACGTCGGTAAACTCTTGCGTGTGCCGTGCGGCGCGTGGTCACATGGTAAACGAGATTTGGTTAGGTCTGCCTAACCAAACTTGCCCCCGGAGCCTCAGGAGGCATCCATGCCGGCATCAGAGAGCACCGAAACGCGACCCTCGGCGGAGCCGACGACCGCGTCCCCCGATCCGGCGACGGCGTCTCCCGGTCCGTCGACCGACCCGTCGTCCGTGTCGATGAGCGACCTGCTGGCGTCGTGCGCGGCGGCCAGCGCCGTATCCACCCCGCCGCCACCGGCCGAGACCGGGAGCCGGAATCGGAACCGGAACCGGAACCGGAAGGACGCGGGCGACGAGGCCGCCGCGTAGCGCCACTCGCTAAGGGACGACGACCACCGTCGAACCGACCGTGGCGAACGTCCACATCGCGTCGCCGTCCTCCGGCGTCATCCGGACGCCACCCGTCCTCAGATTCGGGTCCGGGCTCGCCATCGTCCCGTCGACCGCCGAGCTGAAGCCGATCGCGACCTGGTCCACGTTCGCGAACCGCACCACGTGCTCGATGTCGACCCCGTCCGATCCCGTGATCTTCCCGGACCGTGACGTGACCTGATAGGTGCCCGGCGGCGGACTCACCGTGCTCGGCATGACCTCGAAACTCCGCGGCTTCTCCGCCGCCGACCTGCCCACCAGCCACACGCGCTTCGCGTCCAGCGCGTAGACGACCCGCTGACCGCTGCCCGACTTCGCGGGCACCGCGTGCGCGTCCTTCTTCTTCTCCTTGGGCGCGGCCGACGCGGACGCCGAGGCACCGGGCTTCTTGGCCGCGGAGAGCTGGTCCGGCACGTTCGCCGACGCCTGGTACGCGAGGAAACCGACGGCGGCGACGGCCAGCGCCGTGAGCCCGGCCACGAATCCCGAGCTGCTCCTGGACACCTTGATCCACCTCTCGTACGTACGTCTGCGTGGTGACGTTAGCAGCAGGCGCCAGGGGGGACGGGGCGCCGTGCCCGGCCCCGGGAGCCCTCCGGGGAGCCGTAGGCTGTTTGCGTGCTCCTGCTCGCCGTTGATACCGCCACGCCCGCCGTCACCGTCGCCCTCCACGACGGTGTCTCCGTCCTCGCCGCCGAGAGCCAGGTCGACGCACGGCGGCACGGGGAACTGCTGCTGCCCGCCGTCGACCGCGTCCTCGCCGGCGCCGGTCACGCGCTCGGCGACGTCACCGACCTGGTCGTCGGCGTGGGCCCCGGCCCGTACACCGGACTGCGCGTGGGTCTCGTCACGGCCGCGGCCTTCGGCTCGACGCTGGGGGTGCCCGTCCACGGGCTGTGCACGCTGGACGGACTCGCGTACGCCGCCGGGCTCGACGAGCCCTTCGTGGTGGCGACCGACGCGCGCCGCAAGGAGGTCTACTGGGCGCGGTACGCGGACTCCCGTACGCGGCTGACCGAGCCCGCAGTCGACCGGCCCGCCGACATCGCGGCGGAGCTGGCCGGGCTGCCGGTCGTCGGAGCGGGCGGGGTGCTCTACCCGGAGTCCTTCCCCGACGCCCGCGCGCCCGAGCACCAGTCGGCCGCCGCGCTCGCGTCGCTGGCGGCCGAGAGACTGGCGGCCGAGAGACTGGCGGGCGGGAGAGCGGTGGGGGACACGGACGGATTCCTGCCCGCGCTGCCGCTCTATCTGCGCCGTCCGGACGCGCAGGTGCCCAAGAACTACAAGGTGGTCACCCCGAAGTGACCGATGCCACCGATGCCACCGATGCGACCGATGCCACAAGCGCCACCGACGCCGCACGCGCGACCGACGCGGGCGACGCGGGCGACGTGAAGGAGCCGGCGCTGCGCGAGATGCGCTGGTGGGACATCGAGGCCGTACTCGCCCTGGAGTACGACCTGTTTCCCGAGGACGCCTGGTCGCCCGGCATGTTCTGGTCCGAGCTGGCCCACGCGCGCGGCCCCGCCGCCACCCGCCGCTACGTCGTCGCCGAGACCGCCGACGGCCGGATCGCCGGCTACGCCGGACTCGCCGCCGCCGGTGGCCTCGGCGACGTACAGACCATCGGCGCCGCCCGCGACCACTGGGGCACCGGGCTCGGCTCACGGCTGCTCACCGATCTGCTCCAGCACGCCACCGCCTTCGAGTGCGAGGAGGTGCTGCTGGAGGTACGGGTGGACAACCCGCGCGCGCAGAAGCTCTACGAGCGGTTCGGCTTCGAGCCCGTCGGCTTCCGCCGGGGCTACTACCAGCCGGGCAACGTCGACGCCCTCGTCATGCGCCTGTCCATGCGGGACGAGCGGCGCCCACCGAACGGCACGAAAAGCCCACCGAATCAAGGAACAGAGAGCCATGGCTGACGAACCCCTCGTCCTCGGCATCGAGACCTCGTGCGACGAGACGGGTGTGGGCATCGTCCGCGGTACGACGCTGCTCGCGGACTCCATCGCCTCCAGCGTCGACGAGCACGCCCGCTTCGGCGGCGTCGTGCCCGAGGTCGCCTCCCGCGCGCACCTGGAGGCCATGGTGCCGACGGTCGAGCGCGCCCTGAAGGAGGCCGGGGTGAGCGCCCGTGACCTGGACGGGATCGCGGTCACCGCCGGCCCCGGGCTGGCCGGCGCGCTGCTGGTCGGGGTGTCGGCGGCCAAGGCGTACGCGTACGCGCTCGGCAAGCCGCTCTACGGCGTGAACCACCTCGCCTCGCACATCTGCGTCGACCAGCTGGAGCACGGGCCGCTGCCCGAGCCGACGATGGCGCTGCTGGTCAGCGGCGGACACTCGTCGCTGCTGCTCGCGCCCGACATCACCGCCGACGTACGGCCGATGGGTGCCACCATCGACGACGCGGCGGGCGAGGCCTTCGACAAGATCGCGCGCGTGCTCCAACTCGGCTTCCCCGGCGGCCCGGTGATCGACCGGCTCGCGCGCGAGGGCGACCCGGCGGCCATCGCCTTCCCGCGCGGACTGACGGGTCCGCGCGACGCGCCGTACGACTTCTCCTTCTCCGGGCTCAAGACGTCCGTCGCCCGCTGGATCGAGGCGAAGCGCGCGGCGGGTGAGGACGTGCCCGTACGGGACGTGGCCGCGTCCTTCCAGGAGGCCGTGGTGGACGTACTGACGCGAAAGGCGGTGCGCGCCTGCAAGGACGAGGGCGTGGACCATCTGATGATCGGCGGCGGCGTCGCGGCCAACTCGCGGCTGCGCGCGCTGGCCGCCGACCGGTGCGAACGGGCGGGTATCCGGCTGCGGGTGCCCCGGCCGGGGCTGTGCACGGACAACGGCGCGATGGTCGCCGCGCTCGGCGCGGAGATGGTGGCGCGGAACCGGCCCGCGTCGGACTGGGACCTGTCGGCGGACTCCTCGCTGCCGGTGACCGAGACGCACGTACCGGGGCACTCCCATACGCACGCACACGATCACGATCATGTGCACGAGGTCAGCAAGGACAACCTCTACTCATGACCGTCGCGCTGATGTGGGAGGCCAAGGCCGCGCCCGGCCGGGGCGCCGAGCTGCTGGCGTGGGCCAGGGCGCGGGCGCTCACCCCGGCCCCGCAGCGCCGCGAGACGCTCACCGCGCCCGGTGGCCGGGTGCTGGTGATGACCTGGTGGGACGCCTCGTACGACGCCGAACTGCCCGAGATCCCGGAGCCGGCCGACGAGCTGGTGGCGCGGGCGGTGCACCGCTGGCGCTTCGAGACGGCGGACTGATCCGCGGACTGATCCGGCCCCGGCCACAGCGCGCGGGAAAACTTCTCGAAGAAAAGTCGCGGCGTGTGTCGATCCCGGCCCCGCCCGTTCGACGCAAGGGTGAGAGGCGGGAAACAGCCCCGCCACCGCACACACCCACCGCACACGAGGAGTCACCATGCCGCGTTTCATGACACTGATCCACCTCGATGAGTCCAACCAGCCCGCCGAGGGCCACAGCGCCGAACTGGGCGAGCGCATGGGCCGGCTGGCCCAGGAGATGGAGAAGGCCGGAGCCATGCTGGAGACCGGCGGGCTGCACCCGTCCGCCGAGGGCACCCGGGTGACCTGGTCGGGCGGGAAGCTGACGGTCACCGACGGCCCGTTCACCGAGTCCAAGGAGGTCATCGGCGGGTACTCGATCGTCCAGGCCAAGACACAGGCCGAGGCCGTCGAGTGGGCCAAGCGCTTCCTCCAGATCCACGAGGACTACTGGACCCTGACGGCGGAGACCCGCCAGATCGCCGAGTAGCACCGGCCGTCGCGTCCGTTTGCCGTCCGTCCGGCCCGGTGCTCTGATGGGTCGCCGTGAGGGCAGACGACACGGTCGAAGCGGTCGAAGCGGTGTTCCGGATCGAGCAGGCGCGGATCATCGCGGCCGTCGCCCGCGTCGTACGCGACGTCGGCATCGCCGAGGAACTGGCGCAGGACGCGCTGGTCGCCGCGTTGGAGCAGTGGCCGGAGTCGGGCGTCCCGGACAACCCGGGAGCCTGGCTCATGGCCACGGCCAGGCGCCGCGCCATCGATCTCGTACGCCGCCGTGAGACGTACGCGCGCAAGCTCGCCGAGGTCGGCCGCACCCTGGAGGACACCGGGCCGCCGCCGGAGCCCGCCGACGCCGACGACATCGACGACGACCTGCTGCGGCTCGTCTTCGTCTCCTGCCACCCCGTCCTGTCCACCGAGGCGCGCGTCGCCCTCACGCTGCGGCTGCTCGGCGGGCTCACCACCGACGAGATCGCCCGCGCCTTTCTGGTGCCCGAGCCGACCGTCGCGCAGCGCATCGTGCGCGCCAAACGCGCTCTCGCCAAGGCGGGTGTGCCCTTCGAGGTGCCGTACGGCGCGGAGCGCGACGCGCGCCTCGCTTCCGTGCTGGAGGTCATCTATCTCGTCTTCAACGAGGGCTACGCCGCCACCGCCGGTGACGATCTGCTGCGCCCCGGGCTGTGCGAGGACGCGCTGCGGCTCGCCCGCGTACTGAGCGGGCTGATGCCCAAGGAGCCCGAAGTGCACGCGCTGGCGGCCCTGTTGGAGCTTCAGGCGTCCCGTACGGCGACCCGTACCGCACCCGACGGCACGCCCGTCCTGCTCGCCGACCAGGACCGCTCCCGCTGGGACCGGCTGCTGATCCGGCGGGGCGTCGATGCGCTGACCCGGGCGAGCGCGCTGGGCGCGGCCCCCGGCCCGTACGCCCTCCAGGCCGCCATCGCCGCGTGCCACGCGGGGGCGCCGACGTACGAGGACACGGACTGGGCCACGATCGCCGCGCTGTACGGGCGGCTCGCCGCGCTCACCCCCTCGCCCGTCGTGGAGCTGAACCGCGCCGTCGCCGTCTCCATGGCCGAGGGGCCCGAGGCGGGGCTGGCGCTCGTCGACGCGCTGGCGGCGGGGCCCGGGGGAGGCGCGCTCAAGGGCTACCACCTGCTGCCGAGCGTGCGCGGGGATCTGCTGGCGAGGCTGGGGCGTACGGAGGAGGCGCGGGCCGAGTTCGTACGGGCGGCCGGGCTGACCCGTAACGAACGCGAGCGCACGCTGCTGGAGCGGCGGGCGGCCGGACTCTAGGCCTCGGGCCCGGCCGGACCTCGGGCCTCGGCCGGATTTCACGCGTCGGGCGGACGTCAGGCCTCGGGCGGACTTCAGGCCTCGGGCAGCGTCTCGCCCGTCTCCAGCAACGTCTTGAGGCTCGACAGCAGCGCCGGCCAACCCTCGCTGACGCTCGACAGGATGGTGGACCCGGGCCGGAAGCCGTCGTGGATCACGGTCAGCTTGACCGTCTCTCCCTGCGGCTCGATCTCGAAGGTCACCTTCGACCGGTCCTCGGCCGCCGCCTTCGCGCGGTACTCCTCGCCCAGACCGGTCGCCTCGGCGAACTCCGGTGTCATGGTGTGCCAGGTGTAGGAGAGCCGGCGGTACGGCTCCGACTCCAGCACGACCTGTCCGGGATCGGTGATCTTCACACCGAACTGCTCCCAGGACATCTCCGACCCGGTCCGCCAGTCCGACTCGAAGGTCACGCCCCAGTAGCGCGCCGTGAACGCCGGGTCGGTCAGCGCCTGCCAGAGCTTCTCGGGGGTGGTCCTGATGTAGGTGCGGTAGACGAACGCGGTCCCGCTGTTCTCCGTCGTGGTCATGGTGCTGTCCTCCAGTGCCGTTTTGAGGTCCGCGAGGGCGCTCGCCCGCCCCCGGTCGTACTTGGTCATCCAGCGGTCGGCGATGGCGTTGATCGGTACGGCGTTGAGGTAGTGGAGCTTCTGTCTGCCGCGCCGCACCGTGGTGACGAGATTCGCCGCTTCGAGGACCGCCAGGTGTTTGCTGACCGACTGTCTGGCCATGTCCAGCTCGGCGCACAGCTCGCGCAGGCTCTGCCCGTTGCGGGCGTCGAGACTGTCCAGCAGCCGGCGCCGGCCGGGGTCGGCCAGTGCTTTGAAGACTTCGTCCATCACGCGTCACCCTCGATATGCAGCCATTCGGCTGCCTTTAGGTTAGGCAGCCGCGCGGCTGCATGTCAACGCCGGTGCCGACTGCCGTGCCGGCCGCTGCGCCGACAGTCGCGTGACCGCCGTGCCAACCGCCGTCAGGGGCGGGCCGCGTGCGGCGATACTGTCGCCGCATGTCTCGCCGCCCCTCCCCGCTGCCGCCGCCTCCGCCCCCCGTACACATACGTGCCTGGCCCGACGAGCAGGCGATGCTCACCGAGCGCGCGAGAATCCTCGACTGGCTCGTCCGGCACGGCATGGGACCCGCGCGGCTCACACAGTTCCTGCTGCTCGTGGTGGGGGTGGAGGTCGGCTGGCTGATCGCCGGCGGCGGGCTGTCGGGAGTGGTCGAGGACGGCGTCGACCCGATCACCGCCGCCCTCGGCGTGGCACTCACGGCCTTCGGCCTCGGCGTCATGACGGCCGCCGGGATCGTGCTCGGGCTGCTGCTGCGCCGGGACGTCGCGATGCACCGGTTGACGCGCCAGTGGGCCGCGCTGGCGAGCGACCCGGCGGGCGACGCGCGCCTGCGGCTGCCGGGCGTGAGCCTGTGCTGGCTGCTGATCTCCTTCGCGGTCGGTGTGCTCGGGCTGTGGCTGTCCCTGGAGACCCCCGCGACCGCGCGGCGCGGCGAGGACACCTATGTGGAGGTCGCGTACGTGATGGGCGCGGGCGCACTCCTGTGGATCGCCGGGCTGATCGGCGTCACGAAGGCCGTCACGCACTACCGGTGGGCCGTGCGGCTGGTGGCGACGGGCCGGGCCCGGCCCGGGCCGACGGCGGGATGATCCCCGCCCGACTGCGGGATGATCCCCGGTGGGCCGCTTGATGATCACGCGGGATAGCCTCCCCGGGTGCTCCGACACCCGCCGCTGCCGCCACCTCCGCCGCCCGCGCTCCCGCAGGCCTGGCCGGACCACGAGTCCATGCTCGCCGAGCGGGCCCTCGCGATGGGGGAGTTGCGGCGGCGGAGCCTGACCGCGGGCGGGCTGCTGCTGCTCTGGTCGCTGGGGCTCGTCGCGGGCTTCGGCTGGGTGCTGTTCAGTCTGGGCCTCGGCCATTTCGAGGACCGGAGCGCGGACTACATAACCGGGGCCGTCGAACTCGTCCTGGGGGCGATCGTCCTGGTGCCCACGGTGATCGGTACCGGCTTTGCCGTCGCCGGCGACCGCGCGCTGCGCCACAGGCTGGACGCCTGGGCGGAGCTGGGACCGGACCCCGAGAACGACCAGCGGCTGCGGTCCGGCGCCCGGAGCACCGTGTGGCTGGGGCTGTCTCTCGCCCTGTGCGCGATCGGTCTCGTACTGGCCCTGACCGGCGGCGGCCAGTCGGATTCGGCGGGCGTCGGCGAGGTGGCGTACCTCGTCGGGATCGGTGTGATCGCGGTGCTCGTCGGCGTGCTCGGGGCGGTGCGGGCGGTGGGCCACCAGCGGTGGTCGCGGTACGTGCTGAGCCCGGTGCGTCAGCGCGGACGCGGCGGCGCCCACCGCTGAGACTCCAGCCGGGGGCCTCCGCTGAAACTGTGATTTACGGGACGCGAGTGGCGCGTGTTGTCCGGATGTGTCCCGAAGTCGCCCCCCGCTATCTGAGGCCGTTCCTACGCTGTCCGTTCTATCCTGGGTGGAACGCATGCGCCATTTCATGGGGTAGTAGAGGGGCGGCGGATGAACTGGCTGTGGTGGATCTTCGTCTTCTTCATGGTCGGTGGCTTCAGCTGGGTCGCCGATACGAGCCGGAGCGCGCTGCGCACCCGGCACGAGCGAAGAGTGGAGCGCATCAAGCTCGTCGAGGGCGGCCGGCTCGCCCTGGAGGAGTCACACAAGCCGCCGGAGCCCGTCTGCGGGTGTACGCACCATCTCGCGAAGCACGACAAGCAGGGCAAGTGCCACGAGAGGGTCGAGGTGGCGACGGCCTGGGACGAGAACAAGAAACCGAAGCGGTACGAGCTGGCGCAGTGCAACTGCCAGCAGTACGTCGGCCCGCAGCCTCTTTCGCAGATCTACGCCGACGACATCACCGACCTGGACGCCCGGATCCTGGACGCCCAGCTCAAGGCCTCCCGGCCGGAACCGGCGGCGGAAGAACCAGCGGCGACGGTGGAGAAGCCGGAGCTGTCGGAGATGCTGCGGAAGCCCGAGCAGCCCGAGCAGCCCGAGCAGCCCGAGCAGCGCGAGAAGCCTGACGATTCCGAGCAGTCCAAGCAGCCCGAGAAGCCCCAGCAGCCCCAGCAGTCCGACCCGAAGGACCAGGACTAGCGGGGCGCCCCGCTCAGCGGTCGAGCGCCCCCGCTTCGGCGAGCGTCCCGTGCGCCGCCAGCACGGCCTCCGTCGTGGTGCCTATTTTCAGTACGACTCCGCCCGACCCGGCTTCCAGGCGTGGCGCGGCCAGGCCGGTGGGCACCCGCGCGGCCCGGTCCGCCGACAGGAAGACGGCCCAGCCGCAGCGCGGCTGCGAGGGACGCAGGCCGTAGGCGGTCCGCAGCGCCGCGAACAGCTCACGGTCGTGTGCGCTCCCGTGGTCCGCGTCCCAGGCCCCGGCCACGGCGGCCAGCGTCTCCGGCAGCCGGTCCGCGAGTGGCACGGCGGCCCCGGGCCGGCCGGGGGCCGGGAAGAGCAGCAGTACCGCGCTGAACGGGGAGAACCTGTTCGTCCCCCCGCCCGTCGCCCCGAGCTGCGCGTACGCGCCGTTCGGCTGCCGGCCGACCACATAGGCCGTACTGCCGATGATGTCCGCGTCGTCGTGCGGGTTCGCGGCCCCGATCGCCCTGGCGAAGGCGTCGACGTCCCATGGCACGGGCTCGCCCGGCGCGGTGCCGTGGCCGTCCCACCGCCAGTCGCCCAGGGCGCCCGCCGACAGCTCCGTCAGCCGCCCCAGCAGGTCCAGCCAGCGCACGGCCAGCTCCCGGTGGGACTCGGGCCGGGGTCCCCAGACCGCCCGTACGACGGTCTCGCCCGCCAACTCACGCGCTCCCGTCGGCGGGCCGCCCGAGCAGCATCGTCGGCGCCCCCGCGACACGGGTGAGGAAGACCGTGGCCGAATTCCGCCCCTGGAGCTTCATCTTCCGCCGCAGCTCCTCCGGTTCGACCGGTGAGCCGCGCTTCTTGACCGTCAGGACGCCCACCTCGCGCTCGCGCAGCAGGGCCTTGAGCCGCTTGAGGTTGAACGGCAGCTCGTCGGTGATCTCGTACGCCGTCGCGTACGGAGTGGGGCGCCGTTCGTCCGCGGTGATGTACGCGATCGTCCCGTCGATCAGTCCGCCGTCCAGCTCGTCGGCGGCCTCGGCGACCAGATGGGCGCGGATCACGGCGCCGTCCGGCTCGTACAGATAGCGGCCGACCTTTCTGACCTGCGGGTTCGGCAGGCCGCGGCCGGTGAGGGTGATGCCCGCCGGCAGCAGCGTGGCGCGCCGCGCGCCGGGCGTGATCGCGCCGTCGGCCCGTGCACCGCCGGTCCCCGCCCCGCCCGCGCCGCGCCAGAGCACCGCCTCCTTGACGTCGCCGCCGTCGGAGATCCACTCGGCCTCGAAGTCGTCGGGGACCAGCTCGTGCGGGATGCCTGGCGCGATCTTGATGCCGCCGGTGCCGACCGCGCGTACCGCCTCGATCGCCCAGGACAGCGGCGGCGAGTACGCCTCCGGATCGAAGATCCGCCCTCGGCCACCGCGCCTCGCCGGGTCGATGAACAGGGCGTCGGGGGCGGGCGCGGCGAGCAGGTCGTACGTCATGACGTCCGCGCACACGACCGTGGGCGGCGGCGCGTCGGGCGCCAGCGTACGGAGGTTGTGCGCGGCGATCTCGCCGGTCGCGGGGTCCCGGTCGACGGCGGTGACGGCGAACCCCGCGCGGGCCAGCGCGATCGCGTCGCCGCCGATACCGCAGCACAGGTCGGTGAGGCGCGCCGGGCCGGCGCCCGTGCCGACGATGTCCCGGAAGCGGGCGGCCCGGTGGGCGGCGACCGAGGTGCGGGTGGCCTGTTCGACGCCGTGCGGGGTGAAGTACATGCGGTACGCGTCGTCCTCGCCGAACTTCGCCACCGCCCGCTGTCGCAGCCGGGCCTGCGCGAGGGCGGCGGAGACCAGCTCGGCGGGGTGGTCGCGGCGCAGCCGGGTCGCCAGGGCCAGCTCCCGCGCCGGGTCGTGGTCGCGGAGAGCGGCGAGCAGGGCCTGGCCCTCGTCGGAGAGCAGTGGGGCGAGCGGCGAGTCGGGGGTCGGCGAGGCGGAGTCGTTCACCGGGCCATTGTGGGCCAGCCGGGGGACCGTCATCGCTTCCCGGCGGTGTCGGCCGGGCGCGTGGGCCGGGCGCTGACAGGATGCGGCGCCATGCAACTAGTAAGACAAAACGACGAAAAGGCCGCAGAACGGCGGCGACGGCGCCCCGGCGGGCGCGCACGCGCGGTCGTCGCCGTACTCCTGATCGCCACGCTCGGCTCCGCCTGCGCGGCGGAGACCGGCGACCGTGGCGGCGCCGGACGTACCGGCGACGGCGGCGGGGGCGGCGGCGGACCGGTGGAGTCGCCCTCCGCCCGGCCGGGTCAGCCCGGCCGGGCCGGTCCCGGGGCCGAGGCGGGCAAGAAGGCCGACGCCGCCGCGGTGGTCAAGGCCCAGGCGCTGCGCGCCGTGGCCGCCAGGAAGTGGAAGCTCGCCAAGACCCCGCTCGCCGCGCCCGCGCCGCCCGCGGTGAAGCCGAGGATCACCACCCGCAAGGGCTTCGAGGTCACCGGCGGCGCGACCCTCCCGCCGGTCTTCACCAACGTCCCGACCAAAGAGAAGATCGTCTTCCTGACGATCGACGACGGCGCCGAGAAGGACCCCGAACTGCTGCGCATGATGGAAGAGTTGAAGATCCCGTACAGCGCCTTCCTCAGCGACTACGTCATCAACGACAACTACGCCTACTTCAAGAAGATGCAGGCCCGCGGCGTCTCCCTGCACAACCACACCCTCACCCACCCCTATCTGCCCGGACTCTCCTACGAGGAGCAGAAGCGGGAGATCTGCGGCCAGCAGGACAAGCTCAGGAAGCGGTTCGGGAAGCGGCCCGAGCTGTTCCGGCCGCCGTACGGCAACTACAACGCCGGCACCCTGCGCGCCGCCAAGTCCTGTGGCGTCAAGGCGGTTCCGCTGTGGTCGTCCGAGGCGTTCCCCGACCACATGGAGTGGCGCGAGTGGGACCGGGACCTGCACCCCGGCGACATCGTCCTCACGCACTTCCGCGGGAAAGAGGACTGGAAGGGTTCGATGCCCGACATGATCCGGCACGTCATGAAGACGATCACCGACAAGGGTTACTCGGTGGCGAAGCTGGAGGACTACGTCTAGATCCTGTCCGCCGGAGACCGCGCCCGGACACGACAGCTCACGTAACGCCCCCGCATCCGCAGGGGCGTTACGCGCGCTCAGCGGACGACGTCGAAGACGTTCTTCTGGATGCCGTTGGCGTACGCCTCGTGCTCGACGAGCCGCAGCATCTGCGCGTCCTTGTCGGTCTCGCTGAACAGCCGCTTGCCCGCGCCGAGCAGGATCGGGAAGACGAGCAGGTGGTAACGGTCGATCAGACCGGCGTCCGAGAGGCTCCGGTTCAGCTCGGCGCTGCCGGCCATGATGATCGGGCCGCCCTCGGTCTCCTTCAGCGCGGCGACCTCGTCGAGCGAGCGCAGGATCGTGATCGAGCCCCAGTCCTCGACCAGTTCGCCGTCGGTGAGGGTGGTGGAGACCACATACTTCGGCATCTTCTTGTAGTCGGCGAAATCCGCCATGCCCGGCCAGACCGGGCTGAACGCCTCGTAGCTGGTCCGGCCCAGCAGCAGCGCGCCGGCCTCCTCCTGCTCCCGGCCCTTGATCTCGTACGCCTCCGGCAGGAACTCGAAGTCCTTGAAGGTCCAGCCGGAGTTCCGGTAGCCGGGCTCGCCGCCCGGGGCTTCCACGACGCCGTCGAGCGAGACGAAGGCGGAGCTGATCAGTGTGCGCATCGAAGGTCTCCTGGGGGTGTCTCGTGTTCTGGTTCCCACTGGGCGGGGCCGGCCGGGCCGGCCTCGCAGCCGCAGTGTGCCAACTCTCACTGACAGACCTGGGGCGGCGCCGAAACTCATCGGCGACGCGCTCCGGAGGTATCCGAAAGCGCCGGAGCGCCCGCCGTCGCGCTCCGTCGCAGCGCCGGATCGCACCCGCCGCGCGCCGTCTCGATTGGCACTCAGCTTGACCGAGTGCTAATCGCGGTCATAGTGTCAGGCCTGGCACTCCCCAATGGAGAGTGCCAATGCGTGACAGGACAGGTCCGGCACCCGCGACGACGGATCGAGCCCGGTCACGCCACCCAGACAGTTAACCCCGTGAGATCTCCGAAGGGGGAGGTCGGATCGTGACGACCGCCAGCTCCAAGGTTGCCATCAAGCCGCTCGAGGACCGCATTGTGGTCCAGCCGCTCGACGCAGAGCAGACCACGGCCTCTGGCCTGGTTATTCCGGACACTGCCAAGGAGAAGCCCCAGGAGGGCGTCGTCCTGGCCGTCGGTCCGGGTCGCTTTGAGAACGGCGAGCGGCTTCCGCTCGACGTCTCCGTCGGCGACGTCGTTCTGTACAGCAAGTACGGCGGCACTGAGGTGAAGTACACGGGCGAGGAGTACCTCGTCCTCTCGGCTCGCGACGTGCTCGCGATCATCGAGAAGTAATTCCACCCCACAGTCCGCTGTGAACTGCGCCCCTGGCCCCCGCATCGCCGGGTGGCCCGGGGCGTAGTTCGTTGTTCGTTCGAGAGGACAAGAGAAAGCTCCCATGGCGAAGATCCTGAAGTTCGACGAGGACGCCCGTCGCGCCCTTGAGCGCGGCGTCAACAAGCTTGCCGACACGGTGAAGGTGACGATCGGCCCCAAGGGCCGCAACGTCGTCATCGACAAGAAGTTCGGCGCCCCCACCATCACCAACGACGGTGTCACGATCGCCCGCGAGGTCGAGCTCGACGACCCGTACGAGAACCTCGGCGCCCAGCTCGTGAAGGAGGTGGCGACCAAGACCAACGACATCGCGGGTGACGGCACCACCACCGCCACCGTGCTGGCGCAGGCGCTGGTCCGCGAGGGTCTGCGCAACGTCGCCGCCGGCGCCTCCCCGGCCGCCCTGAAGAAGGGCATCGACGCCGCCGTCGCCGCCGTCTCCAAGGAGCTGCTGGACACGGCCCGCCCGATCGACGACAAGTCCGACATCGCGGCCGTCGCCGGGCTCTCCGCCCAGGACCCGCAGGTCGGCGAGCTCATCGCCGAGGCGATGGACAAGGTCGGCAAGGACGGTGTCATCACCGTCGAGGAGTCCAACACCTTCGGCATGGAGCTGGAGTTCACCGAGGGCATGGCCTTCGACAAGGGCTACCTCTCGCCGTACATGGTGACCGACCAGGAGCGTATGGAGGCCGTCCTCGACGACCCGTACATCCTGATCAACCAGGGCAAGATCGCCTCCATCCAGGACATGCTCCCGCTGCTGGAGAAGGTCATCCAGGCGGGCGGCTCCCGGCCGCTGCTGATCATCGCCGAGGACGTCGAGGGCGAGGCGCTCTCCACCCTCGTCGTCAACAAGATCCGTGGCACCTTCAACGCCGTCGCGGTGAAGGCCCCCGGCTTCGGTGACCGCCGCAAGGCCATGCTCGGCGACATCGCCACCCTCACGGGCGCGACCGTCATCGCCGAAGAGGTCGGCCTCAAGCTCGACCAGGCCGGACTCGACGTGCTGGGCACCGCCCGCCGCGTCACCGTCTCCAAGGACGACACCACGATCGTCGACGGCGGTGGCGACGGCACGGAGGTCGTCGGCCGTGTCAACCAGATCAAGGCCGAGATCGAGTCCACGGACTCCGACTGGGACCGCGAGAAGCTCCAGGAGCGCCTCGCGAAGCTGGCCGGCGGTGTGTGCGTGATCCGCGTCGGCGCCGCCACCGAGGTGGAGCTGAAGGAGAAGAAGCACCGTCTGGAGGACGCCATCTCCGCGACCCGCGCCGCGGTCGAGGAGGGCATCGTCTCCGGTGGTGGCTCCGCCCTGGTGCACGCCGCCAAGGTGCTGGAGGACGGCCTGGGCAAGACGGGCGACGAGGCCACCGGTGTCGCGGTCGTCCGCCGCGCCGTGGTCGAGCCGCTGCGCTGGATCGCCGAGAACGCCGGTCTCGAGGGCTACGTCATCACCGCGAAGGTCGCCGAGCTGGACAAGGGTCACGGCTTCAACGCCTCGACCGGCGAGTACGTCGACCTGGTGAAGTCCGGCGTCATCGACCCGGTCAAGGTCACCCGCTCCGCGCTGGAGAACGCCGCGTCCATCGCCGCGCTGCTCCTCACGACCGAGACCCTGGTCGTCGAGAAGCCCGCCGAGGAAGAGGCCGACGCCGGTCACGGCGGTCACGGCCACAGCCACTGAGGCCGTAGCTCCGTGAACCGCTAGGTTCTTCGGTACAACGCGCCGAGGCCCGGCGCCCCTTCGGGGGTGCCGGGCCTCGGCGCGTGCCGGCCGTTCCTCACGCCGAGTGCGGCAGCGCCGACGGGTGTACGGGATCCTCGAACGGCAGCCCCTTCGCGTACCGCTCCACCTCGTCCAGCGCGTGATCCGCCATCCGGTGGATCTCGACGCCCAGCGAGCCGGCGACATGCGGGGTCAGCAGCACGTTCGGCAGGTCGTACAACGGCGAGTCCGGCGGCGGCAGTTCGGGATCGGTCACATCGAGCACCGCGTCCAGCCGCCCGGCGACCAGATGCGGCAGCAGCGCGGCCTCGTCGACGAGCGAGCCGCGCGCGGTGTTGATCAGCGTCGCGCCGTCCGGCATCGCCGCGAGCTGGTCGGCGCCGATCATATGGTGGGTGGCCGGGACCTGCGGGGCGTGGACCGACACCACCTGGGCGCGCTCGCACAGCTCGTCGAGCGGCACCGGTTCGACGCCGAGCGCCCGCGCCTGCGCGGCGTCCACATACGGGTCGTACAGCAGGACGTCGAGATCGAACGGCCTCAGCAGCTCGATCACCCGGCGCCCGATCCGGGACGCGCCGACGATGCCGACCACCCGGCGGTAGTTGCCCGCCCGGCCCAGCTCCTGGTGCCAGTCGTGCCGGGCCCGCACCTCCTGGTAGCGCTGCGCCGAGCGCAGAACCCGCTTGCCCGCGAAGAGGATCGCGGCCAGGGTGTACTCGGCGACGGGCACGGCGTTGGCCCCCGCCGCCGACGCGACCGAGATGCCCCGCTCCCAACAGGCGTCCGTGATGTGGTGCTTGACCGAACCGGCGGCATGCACGACCGCGCGCAGCTTCGGCGCGGCGTCCAGCACCTCGGCGGTGAGAGGCGGCGCGCCCCAGCAGGTGATCAGCAACTCGGCGTCCGCGAGCGCGGCGGCGACGGCGGGGTCGAGACCCGGACCGGTGAGGGTGTGGGCGACGAGATGCGGATCGGTGCGTACGAGGCCGGTCAGCCGGGCGAGCCGGTCGGGGGAGAACAGCCGTTCCGCGATGCCCGGACTCATCGCGAGCAGGGCGGCGGGCTGATTGTCAGTGGCGTCGTGCATGGTGGAAGTCGGTCTCCTCGTGGGTCGCTTCACGCGTGACGTGAGGGGATGTGACGCGGTTCGCTACTTCGGCCCGTACTTCCGCCCAGTCTTCGCAGTGAGCCCGCCCAGCATCCCCCGAGGCGCCAGCTTCACCGCGCCCATCAGCGCCTTGTACCGCGGGTCCGGGATCGACACGACCTTGCCGCGCGCCAGGTCCGACAGCGCCGCGGACACCAGCTTGTCGGCGTCCAGCCACATCCAGTTGGGGATGTTGTCCGTCCCCATCCCCGCCCGCTCGTGGAACTCTGTCCGGGTGAAGCCGGGGCACAGCACCATCAGCCGGACCCCGCTCCCCGTCAGATCCCGCGCGACCCCCTGGGTGAACTGCACCACCCACGCCTTCGACGCCCCGTACGTGCCACGCGGCACGAACGCCGCCACCGACGACACGTTCACCACTCCGCCACGCCCGCGTTCCCTCATACCGGTGACCGCCGCCGACGTCAGCCGGAGCACCGCCTCGCAGTGCACCTTCAGCATCGTCAGCTCGTCGGCCGTCGAGACGTCGAGGAACCGGCCCTTGTTCCCGAACCCGGCGTTGTTGACCAGCAGATCGATCGGGTGCTTACGGTCGCCGAGACGTTTCTCGACCGCCGCGATGCCCTCGTCCGTCGCGAGGTCGGCGGTCAGCACCTCCGCCTCGATGCCGTGCAGATCGTGGAGTTCGGTGGCCTGGCGCCGAAGGCGTTCGGTGTCGCGGGCCACCAGGACCAGATTGTGGCCGCTTCCCACACCGACGGACTGGGAGGTCCCGCCCGCCGCCAGCCGCCGCGCGAACGCGGCACCGATCCCAGCTGTCGCGCCCGTAATCAAAGCAGTCGTCATAAAGCGGCACGTTAGACGGTCGCGCGCCCCGCGCGAGCCCCCGTCCGGCCACCGGAAGCGCCCCGCTCGGTGCCCGGTTACCCGACCGGGGCACTCTCGGCGCTGCCGGCCTGCTCGCCGATGACGCCGTCCCCGTACTTCGCCACGTACTCCCGCGCCGTCCTCAACTCCTCCTCGTGCAGCGCCTCCCCGGCCGCCAGGATCCGGGGCAACAGCTCGCGCTCCGTCGTCACGGCGCGGAAGGCGAGCGCCACCGTCACCTCGTGGTCGGGCCGGTGCACGATCTCGATCGGATCGCCCGCGCGGATCTCGCCGGGCACCAGGACCCGGAAGTACGCACCGGTGACGCCCTGTTGGGTGAAGCGCCGGACCCAGCCGCTCTCGCCGAGCCAGCCGCCGAACGTACGGCACGGGATCCGGCCGCTGGTCGCCTCCAGCACCAGATCCGGACCCACCCGCCAACGCTCCCCGATCCTCGTCCCGTTCAGATCGAGCCCGGACGTCGTCAGATTCTCGCCGAAGCTGCCGTTGGCCAGCGGCCGGCCCAACTCCCGCTCCCAGAAATCCAGATCCTCGCGCCCGTACACATACACGGCCTGGTCGCTGCCGCCGTGATGGCGCAGATCGCACACCGTGTCCCCGGCCAGACCGCTGGCGCCGACACCCTTCGGGCCGGGATCGCGCACCGCGACCGGACCGTCCACCGGCCGCTTGTCGATGCCGGTGGCGCCGCCGGGCGCGTCCGAGTACTCGACGGTCTTGGGCCGCCCCACGTTCACGGTCAGAAGCTTCATGTCCGGCACGGTAACCCCCCGCCCCCGGCGCGCGCCTCTCAAATGACGGGCGCCGAATTTCACGCCACCCCCAAGCGCCCCTTATGTTTGCAGGGTGATCGAAGCCCGCCATCTCCGTGTCCTGCGCGCCGTCGCCGCCACCGGCTCGTTCTCCGCCGCGGCGCGTGAGCTGGGCTGCACCCAGCCGGCCGTCAGCCAGCAGATGAAGGTCCTCGAAGCCTCGGTCGGTACGCCCCTGCTGATCAGAACCAGCCGCTCGATGCGCCTCACCCAGGCCGGCGAGGCACTCGTCCGGCACGCGACCGGCATCCTCTCGGGGCTCACCGCCGCCGAGGAGGAGGTCGCGGCCATCGCGGGCCTGCGCGCCGGGCGGGTCCGGCTCGTCTCGTTCCCCAGCGGCAGCTCCACCCTGGTCCCCGCCGCACTGGCCGCCCTGCGCGCCGCCCACCCGGGCACCCGCGTCTCGCTGGTCGACGCCGAGCCGCCCCGCTCCGTGGAGATGCTGCGCGACGGCGACTGCGACGTGGCCCTGGCCTTCCGTTACGACTCGGTCCGCGACGAGTCCGCCGGCGGCGCCGAGGAGTGGGGCGACCTCGTCGTACGGCCGCTGCTCACCGACCGGCTGGTGGGGCTGCTCCCCGAGGGGCACCGGCTGGCCGGCGCCGCCGCCGTCTCCATCGCGGACCTCGCCGACGAGTCCTGGATCGCGGGCTGCCCGCGCTGCCGTCACCAACTGGTGGACGCCTGCGAGAAGGCGGGCTTCACCCCCCGTATCGACTTCGCGACGGACGACTACCCGGCGGTGATCGGCCTGGTGGGGGCGGGGCTCGGCGTCGCGTTCCTGCCGGAGCTGGCCATGGAGTCGGTGCTGCCGAAGGCGGCTCGTACGGTCACCGTCGAGCCCGCGGTCCGGCGCGAGATCGTCGCGCTCACGCTGCCCGACCTGGCGCGGGTCCCGGCGGTGGCGGCGACGCTGGACCAGCTGGAACGCGCCGCCTCCCGCTGACGCGCCGGGCCCACCCCCGTCCGCCGCCGGACATGCCGGAGCAGGGGTGGGCGCGGCAAGTGCAGGAACGTTTCTGCGAATGTTTGTCGCAGGTCAGGCGCGGCCCGACCCGTTCGCCCCCGAGGTCGTGATCAGCCGGGTGCGCGCGCGCCCCATCAGCTCCTCGCGTTCGTCCTCGGTCAGCCCGCCCCAGACGCCGTACGGCTCCCGTACCGCCATGGCGTGCGCCGCGCACTGCGCGCGGACCGGGCATCTCATGCAGACCTCTTTCGCCGAGGTTTCGCGAGCGCTGCGTGCCGCGCCCCTCTCTCCCTCCGGGTGAAAGAACAGCGAGCTGTCGACGCCGCGACAGGCCGCGAGGAGCTGCCAGTCCCACAGATCCGCGTTCGGACCGGGAAGGCGGGAGAAATCTGCCATTGCTCATGTCCCCTTGAATCCGTGGAGGCGGATACGGGCCGCTGGGGCGTGAGATGCGCCCCAGGACGCCGGGCACGAGCCCGGCGCGCTGACCGCACCGTGCTCACGACCGTACATCTCCTGTGTAAGTAGATGTAAATATGACTCATTGCGAATGTAGCCACAGACACCAGCAAAAGCGAAGAAATGGCGCTAAATGGGGCATAGCTCAGAGTGATCGAAGGATGACCTGCGAGACTCTGCTCTGTGTGCGCCTCCTCACGTAGAGTGCCGAAGGCGGTTCCGGACCCGTAACTCTTTCGAGTGACCGTCGTTGAGTGGTCGAGGCGGTTGAAGGAACAAGCGATCGGGCACATGTCCGATGGCGTCAATCGCACAGGTGACCACATGTACTCAGCCTGGAGGCTCAAGGTGACGCGCATCAGCTGCGGAGGGCGGCCATGACATCCGTCCTCGTCTGCGACGACTCCCCGCTTGCCCGAGAGGCGCTGCGCCGCGCGGTTGCGACCGTGCCCGGCGTCGAGCGCGTGACGACCGCGGCCAACGGTGAGGAAGTTCTCCGCCGCTGGGGCGCCGACCGCTCGGACCTGATTCTGATGGACGTACGCATGCCCGGTCTGGGCGGCGTCGAGACCGTCCGCCGGCTGCTGTCCGCCGATCCGGGCGCCCGGATCATCATGCTCACGGTCGCCGAGGACCTGGACGGTGTCGCACTCGCGGTCGCCGCCGGCGCCCGCGGCTATCTGCACAAGGACGCGTCCCGCGCCGAGTTGCGCGCGACCGTCACCCAGGCGCTCGCCGACCCGACCTGGCGGCTCGCCCCGCGCCGGCTCAGGTCGGCCGAGATGGGCGCCGCCCCCACGCTCACCGCGCGGGAGATCCAGGTGCTCGAAGGCATGAGCCACGGCCGGTCGAACGCGGAGATCGGGCGCGAGCTCTTCCTGTCCGAGGACACGGTCAAGACGCACGCCCGGCGGCTGTTCAAAAAGCTCGGCGCGTCCGACCGGGCGCATGCCGTGGCCCTCGGATTCCGCTGGGGTCTGGTGCGTTAGGCGCTGGTCGGAGCCGTACGGGCAGCTCGTCCGGAGAGTTCGCGGAACCCCGTCTGCCGTGCGGCGGACGGGGCGGCGGAGAGGGTGACCGGTGCCCGTACGCCACAGTTTCCCGCCCGATGCCGCATCCTTGAGGTGTGGAGTTCCTCGGGGACGAGTCGGGCGAGCGGAAGGGGAGGGCGCGGGAGATGAGTTCCGGCGCACCTGCTCATAACGCTTCGGTGCACAACTATGAACGCGGTGCCACGGATCGGCAGCGGCCGGGGCACCATGGTCCGATGCGCGATGACGAGACCACGGTGATCGGTGCGCTCGTCCACCGTGCCGTCGACGGGGACGGGCAGGCGACGCACGATCTCCTGGCCCATGTGCATCCCCTCGCGCTGCGCTACTGCCGCACCCGGCTGAGCCGACTGCCGGGTGACGCCCGCCACTTCGTGGAGGACCTCGCACAGGAGGTCTGCGTCGCCGTCCTGATGGCGCTGCCGCGCTACCGGGACACCGGCAGGCCCTTCGAGGCCTTCGTCTTCGCCATCGCCGCGCACAAGGTCGCCGATCTCCAGCGGGCCGCCATGCGGCACCCGGGCTCGACGGCGGTGCCCTCGGACGAGATGCCCGAGCGGCCCGACGACTCCCTCGGCCCGGAGGAGCGCGCGCTGCTCAGCAGCGACGCCGAGTGGGCGAAGAAACTCCTCGCCAACCTCCCGGACAACCAGCGCGAGCTGCTCGTGCTGCGAGTGGCGGTGGGGCTCACCGCCGAGGAGACCGGTCAGATGCTGGGGATGTCGCCCGGCGCCGTACGGGTCGCACAGCACCGGGCGCTCAGCAGGCTGCGGGCGCTGGCCGAGCAGTAGGGCGCCCCCCGGGGGGTGTCGGCAGAGCGGTACCGGGCGGGGGAGCGCGGAACGGGAGCGTGGAATTCGACGCCTCCGGTTCCCGTTAGCATGGGCATCCGCACCGATCAAGGCCATTGGGGAAGGTGTCATGACTGCAAACGTCGACGGAGTGCCCGAGAAGTTCGCGACGCTCGGGCTGACATACGACGACGTGCTGCTGCTGCCCGGCGCCTCGGAAGTCCTCCCGAACCAGGTGGACACCACGTCCCTGGTCTCCCGGAACGTCAGGGTGAATCTGCCCCTGCTCTCCGCCGCGATGGACAAGGTCACCGAGGCCCGTATGGCGATCGCCATGGCACGGCAGGGCGGTGTCGGTGTGCTGCACCGCAATCTCTCCATCGCCGACCAGGCCAACCAGGTCGACCTCGTGAAGCGCTCCGAGTCCGGCATGGTCACCGACCCGATCACGGTCCGCCCCGACGCGACGCTCGGCGAGGCGGACGAACTGTGCGCCAAGTTCCGCATCAGCGGCGTCCCGGTCACCGACGCCGCGGGCAAGCTCCTGGGCATCGTCACCAACCGCGACATGGCCTTCGAGTCGGACCGCGCCCGCCAGGTGCGCGAGGTCATGACCCCGATGCCGCTGGTCACCGGCAAGGTCGGCATCTCCGGCGTGGACGCCATGGAGCTGCTGCGCCGCCACAAGATCGAGAAGCTGCCGCTGGTCGACGACAAGGGCGTCCTCAAGGGCCTCATCACCGTCAAGGACTTCGTCAAGGCCGAGAAGTACCCGAACGCGGCCAAGGACGCCGAGGGCAGGCTGCTCGTCGGCGCGGCCGTCGGCGCCAGCCCCGAGGCGCTGGAGCGGTCCCAGGCGCTGGTGGCGGCCGGGGTCGACTTCCTCGTCGTGGACACCTCGCACGGGCACAACAGCAACGCGCTGAGCTGGATGTCCAAGATCAAGTCGAGCGTTCCGGTGGATGTCATCGGCGGGAACGTGGCCACCCGGGACGGCGCCCAGGCGCTGATCGACGCCGGTGTGGACGGCGTGAAGGTCGGCGTCGGACCCGGCTCGATCTGTACGACACGGGTGGTCGCCGGCATCGGCGTCCCCCAGGTCACGGCGATCTACGAGGCCGGAGTGGTCTGCCAGGCGGCGGGCGTCCCGGTCATCGGCGACGGCGGCCTCCAGTACTCGGGCGACATCGGCAAGGCTCTCGCGGCCGGCGCGTCCACGGTGATGCTCGGCAGCCTCCTCGCGGGCTGCGAGGAGTCGCCGGGTGAGCTTCAGTTCATCAACGGCAAGCAGTTCAAGTCGTACCGCGGGATGGGCTCGCTCGGCGCGATGCAGTCGCGCGGCCAGGGCCGTTCGTACTCGAAGGACCGTTACTTCCAGGGCGAGGTGTCCTCGGACGACAAGCTGGTCCCCGAGGGCATCGAGGGCCAGGTGCCGTACCGTGGCCCGCTGAGCGCCGTACTGCACCAGCTCATCGGCGGCCTGCGACAGACCATGGGCTATGTGGGCGCGGCCTCCATCGACGAGATGGAGCGCAAGGGCCGGTTCGTCCGGATCACGGCGGCGGGGCTCAAGGAGAGCCACCCGCACGACATCCAGATGACGGTCGAGGCGCCCAACTACACCGGTCGCTGACGACCCGCGCTTCGGTGAGGGGCGGTCCCGTTCGTTCCGGGACCGCCCCTCACCGGTGTGCCGGGCCGGGTCGGGGATACTGAAGCCGCAGACGTAGAGGAAAGGCCACACATCGTGACTGAGATCGAGATCGGCCGCGGCAAGCGCGGACGCCGGGCGTACGCCTTCGACGACATCGCCGTCGTCCCCAGCCGGCGCACCCGCGACCCGAAGGAGGTCTCGATCGCCTGGCAGATCGACGCCTACCGCTTCGAGCTGCCGTTCCTGGCCGCCCCCATGGACTCCGTGGTCTCGCCGAGCACGGCGATCCGCATCGGCGAGCTGGGCGGTCTCGGCGTGCTCAACCTCGAAGGTCTGTGGACCCGTTACGAGGACCCGCAGCCGCTTCTTGACGAGATCGCCGAGCTGGACGAGGCGACCGCCAACCGCAGGCTCCAGGAGATCTACGCCGCGCCGATCCAGGAGGAGCTGATCGGGCGGCGCATCAAGGAGGTGCGCGACTCGGGCGTGGTCACGGCCGCCGCGCTCTCCCCGCAGCGCACCGCGCAGTTCTCCAAGGCGGTCGTGGACGCCGGTGTCGACATCTTCGTCATCCGGGGCACCACGGTCTCCGCCGAGCATGTCTCGGGCGCCGCCGAGCCGCTGAACCTGAAGCAGTTCATCTACGAGCTGGACGTCCCGGTCATCGTCGGCGGCTGCGCCACGTACACCGCGTCCCTGCACCTGATGCGCACCGGCGCCGCCGGTGTGCTGGTGGGCTTCGGCGGCGGGGCCGCGCACACCACCCGTAACGTGCTGGGCATCCAGGTGCCGATGGCGACGGCGGTCGCGGACGTGGCCGCCGCCCGGCGCGACTACATGGACGAGTCCGGCGGCCGGTATGTGCATGTGATCGCCGACGGCGGTGTGGGCTGGTCCGGCGACCTGCCCAAGGCCGTGGCGTGCGGGGCCGACGCGGTGATGATGGGCTCCCCGCTGGCGCGGGCGAGCGACGCGCCGGGCAAGGGGCACCACTGGGGCATGGAGGCCGTCCACGAGGACGTGCCGCGTGGCAAGTTGGTGGACCTGGGCATCGTCGGGACGACGGAGGAGGTCCTGACCGGACCCTCGCACAGCCCGGACGGTTCGATGAACTTCTTCGGCGCGCTCAAGAGGGCGATGGCGACGACCGGTTACAGCGAACTCAAGGAGTTCCAGCGCGTCGAGGTGACGGTCGCGGACTCGCAGCACAGCCGCTGACCGTCTCTCCGCACGCGTGGCGACGGGCGGGTGGCCCGGACCGTACGCGGTCCGGGCCGTACCGGTTCGGGCTGTACGCGGTCCGGGCCGTTTTCCGTGGTCGGTAGAGTGCGCGCGTGGTGAACCAACGCGAGCAGATCCTCGCCGAACTCGGCGTCAAGACGACCATCGTGCCCAAGGTCGAGATCCGGCGACGGATCGACTTCCTCAAGGACTATCTGCGCTCGACCCCGGCGACCGGCTATGTGCTCGGGATCAGCGGCGGCCAGGACAGTACGCTGGCCGGCCGGCTGTGCCAGCTGGCGAGTGAGGAGCTGCGCGCGGAGGGGCGCGAGTGCGTCTTCGTCGCGGTGCGGCTGCCCTACGGCGTACAGGCCGACGAGCACGACGCGCAGATCGCGCTGGAGTTCGTCCGGCCCGACCGGTCGATCGCGGTGAACGTCAAGCCGAGCGCGGACGCCGTCGCCGCCGAGTCGGCCCTCGGGCTGCGGGAGCTGCTGGGTGACGAGCCCCGGCTGCGGGATTTCGTACGCGGCAACATAAAGGCCCGCGAGCGCATGGTGATCCAGTACTCGATCGCCGGGCAGCTCGGGCTGCTGGTCGTGGGGACCGACCACGCGGCGGAGGCGGTGACCGGCTTCTTCACCAAGTACGGCGACGGAGGCGTGGACATCACCCCGCTGACTGGGCTGACGAAGCGTCAGGGTGCCGCGCTGCTGCGGGAGTTGGGCTCACCGGCCAGTGTCTGGGAGAAGGTGCCGACCGCCGACCTGGAGGACGAGAGGCCCGCGCTGCCGGACGAGGAGGCGCTCGGTCTCACGTACGCCCAGATCGACGACTATCTGGAAGGCGCCGACGTCACGCCGGAGCTGGCGGCGCGGGTGGAGTCGGTGTTCCTCGCGACCCGCCACAAGCGCACCGTCCCCGTCACACCGCTCGACGACTGGTGGCGGCCCTGACCGTGCGTGGTCCTGATCGCGCGTGGCCTTGACCGTGCGTGGCCCTGACCGTGCGTGGCCCGTGTGGGCCACGCACGATCGCACGATCAGGTCGTGGCGTCAGGCCTTCTTCGCGCCCGAGAACGCCGCGAACGCGGCCAGGGCGAGGAAGAGGAACGTCATCACGTCCTTGCTCGCGTTCCACGCGTCGGTCAGCAGGCTGAAGTTGTCGAACAGCATCTCCGTCACCGGCACGCCGAACTCGTCGGCCGCGATGATCGCGATGCCGAAGATCTGCCCCAGATAGACGGCGGCCAGCGCGAGGACGGCGCTGACCACGCCGAGGATCGGGTTACGCCCGCCGACCTTGCCCGCGACCCAGCCGATGACGAAGCCGACGCCGAGCGCGGCGAAACTGATCTCGCTCTCGATGGCACCGGCGATGCCGCCGTAGATCGCGGCGGCGGCGATCGCGGTGCCCGCCGCGGCGGCCAGACCGAGGCCCAGGGCGTCACGGACCGGCGGGGCCGGCGGCGCGGGCGCGAACGGGTTGCCGGGGCCGCCGGCGAACGGGTTGCCCGAGCCGGGCGGGACGGGGCCGCCGGGGTTGTTGGCGTACGGGTTGCCGGGAGGTGGAACGGACTGGCTCATGTGAAGGATCCCCCAAGGAAAGCCCGCACCGTTGTGCGAGCGCCCTGGACCATAGCAGTCGGCTACGACACCCTCGTAGGCAATTGCCGGACCACGAGGGGCCGGTGGGCCGCCGCGTCAGAGCCGGTACGCCGCGCCCGCGGGGCTCGCCCCCCGGGTGTCGAGCAGCAACTGGGCCTTAACGGCGAGACCTTGGAGGTCGTACGTACGGTGGTGCTGGAGCAGCACCGTCAGATCCGCGTGCGCGGCGGCCTCGTAAAGAGAGTCGGCGCGCGGGACCGGCTGATCGCGTACGCGCCAGTCGGGGACGTACGGATCGTGGTAGCTGACGGTCGCGCCCAGGTCCGTCAGCCGGCAGGCGATCTCAGTGGCCGGTGAGCTCTCCTGGTCGGCGTGGTCCGGCTTGTAGGTGACGCCGAGCAGCAGGACGCGGGCGCCCCGCGCGGACTTGCCGTGCTCGTTGAGCAGCGCGGCGCAGCGCTGGATCACGTACTGCGGCATACGTGTGTTGATCTCCTGGGCGAGGCCGACCATCCGCAGCGGATGGCCGGGCGTACGGCCCGCGTGCGGGAGATAGCTGGGGTCCATGGGGACGCCGTGGCCGCCCACGCCGGGGCCGGGGCGGAACGCCTGGAAGCCGAACGGCTTGGTCTCGGCGCACCGGATGACGTCCCAGAGGTCGACGCCGAGGTCGTGGCAGAGCACGGCCATCTCGTTGACCAGGGCGATGTTGACGTGCCGGAAGTTGGTTTCGAGGAGCTTGACGGTCTCGGCCTCGCGCGGTCCGCGCGCGCGGACCACCTTGTCGGTGAGGCGTCCGTAGAAGGCGGCTGCCGATTCGGTGCAGGCGGGGGTGAGTCCGCCGATCACCTTGGGGGTGTTGGTGAGGCCGTGGGCACGGCGGCCGGGGTCGAGACGGCCGGGGGAGTACGCGAGGTGGAAGTCGCGCCCGGCGCGCAGGCCCGAGCCCTCCTCCAGGATCCCGCGCAGGAATCCTTCCGTGGTGCCGGGGCCCGCCGGTGATTCGAGCAGCACCGTGGTGTGCGGGCGCAGCCGGGCGGCGAGGGCGCGGGCGGCCTCGCCGACGGCGGTGAGGTCGAGGGTGCGGTCGGGGCCGAGCGGGGTAGGCGCGCAGATGACAGCGGTACGGACCCGGCCCAGCTCGGTCGGATTGGTGGTGGGCCGGAAGCCGCCGGAGAGCATGCGGCGCACGTCGGAGGCGGTGAGCGAGCCGTCGACCGGGGTGCGGCCCGCCGCCAGTTCGGCGACGGGCCGTGGATCGGAGTCGTAGCCGATCGTCTCGATGCCGGCGGCCACGGCGGCCTGGGCGAGGGGGAGGCCGAGATGGCCGAGTCCGATGACGGCGAGGTCTGCGGGCATGTGGGCCGTCCTTTCCCATAACCGGAGGGGACAGAGGGCGCAACCCCTGTGGACAGAACGAGCGAGCGCAATGTCAGACTAGGCGTAAATATGACCGATATGCGTCATTACATGGCCGGACATGGAGTGACATGTCGGCGGATTTGACAGGTGCGAACCGCTCTTCAACCGGTGTTGTCCACAGCCGGTGGCTGAAGTCGGTGAGTGCGGACAGAATCGAAGTGCCCGAACAACACGGGGGCGCGACGGGAGGCAGCGGTGAGGACAGCGACACTGGGACCGGAGGAGCGCGCCACGGCTCTGGCGGAGATGGCCGAGCGTGAACTTGACGTGTTGGTCGTGGGCGCGGGCGTGGTCGGCGCCGGTACCGCGCTCGACGCCGTCACGCGCGGACTCTCGACCGGCCTCGTGGAGGCGCGTGACTGGGCCTCCGGCACATCGAGCCGGTCGAGCAAGCTGATCCACGGCGGGCTGCGTTATCTGGAGATGCTCGACTTCGGGCTCGTCAGGGAGGCGCTCAAGGAGCGCGGCCTGCTGCTGGAGCGGCTGGCGCCCCATCTGGTCAAGCCGGTGCCGTTCCTCTATCCCTTGCAGCACAAGGGCTGGGAGCGGCTCTACGCCGGATCGGGCGTCGCGCTGTACGACGCGATGTCGTTCTCGTCGGGCCACGGCCGGGGCCTGCCGACGCACCGGCATCTCTCCCGGCGGCACGCGCTGCGCGTGGCGCCCGCGCTCAAGAAGGACGCCCTGGTCGGCGCCCTTCAGTACTACGACGCGCAGATGGACGACGCGCGCTATGTCGCCACCTTGGTGCGTACGGCCGCGAGCTACGGCGCGCAGGTCGCCAGCAGGGCCCGCGTCGTCGGCTTCCTGCGCGAGGGCGAGCGGGTCGTCGGTGCGCGCGTGCGGGACGTGGACGGCGCCGGGGAGTACGAGATCCGGGCGAAGCAGATCGTCAACGCGACCGGGGTGTGGACGGACGACACCCAGGCGCTGATCGGCGAGCGCGGACAGTTCCACGTCCGGGCCTCGAAGGGCATCCACCTGGTCGTCCCCAAGGACCGCATCCACTCCTCGACCGGACTGATCCTGCGGACCGAGAAGTCGGTGCTCTTCGTCATCCCGTGGGGCAGGCACTGGATCGTGGGCACCACCGACACCGACTGGGACCTCGACAAGGCACACCCGGCCGCCTCCAGCGCCGACATCGACTATCTCCTCGAACACGTCAACTCGGTTCTCGCCGTACCACTGACGCGTGACGACGTGGAGGGGGTGTACGCGGGACTGCGCCCGCTGCTGGCCGGCGAGTCCGACGCGACGAGCAAGCTGTCGCGCGAGCACACCGTGGCGCATCCGGTGCCGGGCATGGTCGTCGTGGCGGGCGGCAAGTACACGACGTACCGGGTCATGGCCAAGGACGCGGTGGACGAGGCGGTGCACGGTCTCGACCAGCGGGTGGCGGCCTGCGTGACGGAGGACACCCCGCTGCTCGGCGCCGAGGGCTACCGGGCCCTGTGGAACGCGCGCGCGGGGATCGCCGCGCGGACCGGGCTGCACGTGGTGCGTGTGGAACATCTGCTCAACCGCTACGGGGCGCTGGTCGAGGAGCTGCTGGAGCTGATCGCCGCCGACCCCGGCCTCGGCGAACCGCTGGGCGCGGCCGAGGACTACCTGCGCGCCGAGATCGTGTACGCGGCGTCCCACGAAGGCGCGCGCCATCTCGACGACGTCCTGACGAGGCGGACGCGCATCTCGATCGAGACCTTCGACCGGGGCACGCGCAGCGCGCAGGAGTGCGCGGAGCTGATGGCGCCGGTGCTCGGCTGGGACAAGGACCAGATCGAGAAGGAGGTCGAGCACTACCGCAAGCGGGTGGAGGCGGAGCGCGAGTCGCAGCGCCAGCCGGACGACCTGACGGCGGACGCGGCGCGGCTCGGGGCGCCGGACATCGTGCCGCTGTAAGCGGGACGCCGAGAGCGGTCGGAGTCCGGCTGCGGGGTTTCCGAGGTGAGTTGAGGCGGATGGGGCGTCCGGTGCGTCCCGTTACGGGATTGTGCTGGGCGCGTCTGTTCGATCCCCGAACAGGCTCATGACCAGCGACGAGGTCCGCCGCACCCCGCCCAACGGCCCCGCGCCGGGCTCCGCTTGGGCTGCCGTACCGGCGGATGGCGGACCCGGGAGCATCGCATGCGCCGGAGTGAGGGACAATGGAGCCTCTGTCAGGGCGCGTTACTGCGCCGCGCGCGGGCAGGCGTCTGGCGCGGGACATGAGGGATCGCAGAGGGGACGCATGGCGGAGGCGGAGCAGTCGCGGGACACGGCGCGGGACCCCGAGAAGGACACGGACGACACCGAGCGCGAGGACGGCACGAGCCCTGAGGGGCGCCTCCTCGCCCGACGGTACCGGCTCGGTGAGGTGCTCGGCCGCGGTGGAATGGGCACGGTCTGGCGGGCCGTGGACGAGACCCTGGGGCGTACGGTCGCCGTCAAGGAACTGCGCTTCCCCACCAGCATCGACGAGGACGAGAAGCGTCGCCTGATCACGCGCACGCTGCGCGAGGCCAAGGCGATCGCCCGTATCCGTAACAACGGCGCGGTGACGGTCTACGACGTCGTGGACGAGGACGACCGGCCGTGGATCGTCATGGAGCTGATCGAGGGCAAGTCCCTCGCCGAGGTCGTACGCGAGGACGGGATCCTCACCCCGAAGCGTGCCGCCGAGGTCGGGCTCGCCGTCCTCGACGTGCTGCGCTCGGCGCACCGCGAGGGCATCCTGCACCGGGACGTGAAGCCGTCCAACGTGCTGATCTCCAAGGAGGACGGCCGGGTCGTCCTCACGGACTTCGGCATCGCGCAGGTGGAGGGCGACCCGTCCGTCACCTCGACCGGCATGCTCGTCGGCGCCCCCTCCTACATCTCGCCGGAGCGCGCCCGCGGCAAGAAGCCCGGTCCCGCCGCCGACCTCTGGTCGCTGGGCGGACTGATCTACGCGTCGGTGGAGGGCTGCCCGCCGTACGACAAGGGGTCGGCCATCGCGACCCTCACCGCCGTCATGACCGAACCGCTCGACCCGCCGAAGAACGCGGGCCCGCTGGAAGAGGTCATTTACGGGCTGCTCGCCAAGGACCCGGCGCTGCGGCTCGACGACGCGGGCGCGCGGGCGCTGCTCCAGGACGTCATCGACACCCCCGACGCCTCGGAGCTGCCCGAACCGGCGGCCGACGCGACGCGGGTCGTGGCGCTGCCGCCGATCCCCCCGGAGCCCGCTCCCCGCAGCAAGGGCAAGGCCAGGGAAGCCGCCGCGAGCGGAAGCGTCGCGGGCGCGGCGGGCGCGGGAGCCGGTGCGGGAGCCGCGCGCACGGGCGGCGCCTCGGCCGCATCACCGTCCGCGTCCCCGGCCGCGCCGGCCGGAGGCGCCGCGCGGACCACCGCCACGCGGGCCTCGCTCACGGATGTCGTCCCGCGCCGCACCTTGATGATCATCGCGGGGGTCGTCGTGCTGGCGATCATCGCCGTCGTCCTGGCCGTCGCGCTCAACGGCGACTCGGACGGCACGGCCAAGGGCGACACGGGCAAGGACGACACCGCCGCGTCGGCCGGAGCGAGCGCGGGCGGCGACAGCAAGGACGGCACCGGCGACACGGCGGGCCAGGACAAGCAGCAGGATCCGGCCAAGGGCAGCGGTGACGCCACGCCGTCGGAGGGCTCGTCGTCCGGCAAGGACCCCGGCACGGACAACTCGGGGCCGGGCTCCGGCGACTCGGACTCCGAATCCGGTTCGGGCAGCAAGGGCCTGCCCGACGACTTCAAGACGGTCACGGACAAGCAGTTCCACTTCTCGATGGGGATGCCGGACGACTTCAGGCGGACCGGTACGGCCGGCCAGAGCTCGGGCGGCATCTACAGCGAGAACGGCGAATTCCCCCGTGTCCAGGTCGACTTCAACGCCAAGCCGACGAACGACGCGAAGCGCGCCTGGGAGCAGCTGGAGACCCAGATAAAGGGCAGCCTCGGCAACTACAAGCGCCTGGGCATCAAGTCGGTGGAGTTCAACGGCTATCCGACCGTCGCCGACTGGGAGTTCGAGCGCGACCAGGGCGGTGAGCGGGTACGGGTGCTGAACCGCGGCTTCAAGGTCGACGCCACCCATGGCTACGCGATCATGATCACCTGCAAGGCCGACGAGTGGGACGACGACGACTGCCGGACGCTCCGGGAGACGGCGTACGGCACTTTCAAGCCGACCGACTGAGGGCGGCGGTCCGCGAGCACACGGGGTGACGGGGCGTACGGGACCGGGTTACCGGGAAGGTTAAGCCCTGTCTTGCGGTGACCGGCGGCATATTTGAGTGCGGCCACGTATCGTGAGAACTCGCGGACCGTACGCAGTCACAATGGGCCGGTAAACGACCGGAATTGGCGGTTTCGCGAGGTCTCCGAGGATCCGGAGACCCAGGGACAGCGCGCGTGTGTGGGAGGCGTCGTGGACGACTACGCGGGACGGGTACTCGCCGACCGCTACCGCCTGCCCCTGCCTCCGTCCGACGAGTTCGACCTCGTCGAGACACGTGCGTTCGACACGTACAGCGGGCAGGAAGTCCTCGTCAGGCAAGTGCCGTTGCCGGAGGTCGTGGACGCCGAGATGGTCGACCCGGACGGCGCCGCGGCGACCCGGCGGGTCTCGGGCCGTACGACACGCAGGCCCACGGACCCGGCGGTGCGGCGAGCCATCGAGGCCGCGCAGAGCGCCGCCCAGATCCCCGACCACCCCCGGCTCGACCAGGTCTTCGACGTCTTCGCCGAAGGCGGCTCGCTGTGGATAGTGAGTGAACTGGTCGCGGCCCGGCCGCTGGCCGCCCTCCTCGCGGAGAAGCCGCTCAACCCCTACCGGGCGGCCGAGATCGCCTCGGACGTGCTCACCGCCGTACGGGTGCTGCACGCCCACGGCTGGACCCACCGGAACATCACCATCCGCACGGTGCTCGTCTGCGACGACGGGCGCGTGGTGCTCACCGGTCTCGCCGCCGGGGCGGCCGAGGAGGCGCTCTGCGGCTATATGCCGGTGCCGCCGACGCCCGGAGAGGGCGGCTTCGAGGCCGGTTACCGGCCCGCCGGTGAGATCCCGGGACCGGTGCCGGGCACCGGGCAGGCCCCCGGCCCCGGCATCGCGGGCGGGCAGACATCGGGCGTGCCGGTCGGCGGACCGGGCGCCGTAGGCATCCCCGGCGGGCGGTCGGGCTCCTCCGAGGCGCTGCCCCCGGGCACCGGCGCGCTCGGCGTCCCGGTCGGGCCCGCGTCGCCGGGACGCGCCGCGCTGGAGACGGCCCGCTCGGCGGACGAGCCGTACGGGGACGGCACCTACGGGGACGACAGGTACGGCGACAGGTCCTACGGTGACCGGTCGCAGGATCAAGTCCCCTACGGGACGGACGCGTTCGGCCGGCCCACCGGCCCGGACACCGGCACAGGCACCGGCACCGAAGGCGGACAGGGCGCCGGCCCGGACACCTCCGGCGGCGGTACGGGAGCGGCCCCCGTCGTCCCGTACACCGGCCCGCCCGCCCTCCCGGCCAACCCCTCCCGCAGCGGCCCGGCGGACACCCGCGCCGCGCGCGCCGGAGCCATCGCCGCCTACCGCGCCGGAGCGCGCGCCGCCGCCCGCGTCACCGAGGACCAGCAGCGCGACACCGGCAACCTGCCCGCCCAGCGCCCCGTGCATCTGTCGGACCCCTCGGCCCCCGGCGGCCCTTCGGGTGGAGCCGGTACGGCCGGACCCTCGCAGGGCGAGAACCGCGACCCCGACTGGTGGGCGATGCCGCCCCGCGAGATCGACCCGCCGGGCCACCAGGCGTACGACGGCTCGGGCGCCGGCGCGGAGAACGACTTCGAGGACGACTTCGAGCAGGACGACGACGACCCGCGCCCGCCGCGCCGTGTCCAGCTCGCCGGCACCTGGCACGACGGGCCGTCCGGCGTCGGCGACAGCTCCCGCCCGCTGCCCGCGGGCGGCGGCCACGACCCGTACCACCCCGCGTCCGGCAGCGGGGGCGTACCGGCGCTGCCCCCGGCCGGCGGCACCTCCCCGTATCTCCGCCAGGAAGCCGCGGGCGGCCCCACGGGCGGTGGCGGCGGCGGCCGTTGGGGCACATCGGGCACCAACGACGCCATGCGCGCCGACGCCCAGCGGCAGTCGGCGAACCTGCCCGCCGTCCCCGGAGCCACCGCGCCCGCCGGCCGCTGGGACGAGGTCGTCGCGGGCGCCACGACGCCCGCGTACCGGGGCCCGGCCACGCCGCTCGCCGCCGAACGCGCCCGTCAGGCCCGGATAGCCATCGTCGGCGCCGTCACCGAGCGGTGGGCGCCGGAGCAGGCGGGACCGGTCCACGAGAACTGGCAACTCGCCCCGCCCATCGGCCCGTCCACGGACCTGTGGGCGCTCGGCGCGCTGCTCTACCGCGCCGTCCAGGGCCACGCCCCGTATCCGGAGGAGAGCGCGGCCGAGCTGGTCCAGCTCGTCTGCGCCGAACCGCCCGCCTTCGCCGAGGAGTGCGGCCCGCTGCGCCCCGTGGTCGAGTCGCTGCTCCGTCAGGACCCCACGGAGCGGCCCGACTTCGAGGAGCTGCGCGGCTGGCTGCGCTCGCTGGTGCGCTCGGCGCCCGAGCCCGACGCCGGTCTCGACGTCGTCGCCGTGCCTTCCGTGGACGAGCGGCTGCCCATCGTGCGCCGCAGGGGCGAGCTGGTCCGCAAGCGCCGCTTCCGGGGCCGGGGCGGCAGCGACGGCCGGCACCGCCACAAGAAGGTCAAGGAGCGCAAGGAGAAGGGCGGCGGCAGGTCCTTCGACCAGCAGCGCGCGTCGGCCGCCGAGGCGTACGTGGAGCCCCGCGAGCCCCGCCACGACCCGTCGGAGCACGCCTACCGCGAACGGGACCTCCGGGAACGGGACCACCGCGAGGACGACTTCGGGGACCGGGAGTACCGGGAGCCGCGCGTGCGGTCCGGCGGCGGCGGTGGCGGCTCGCGCGGGCCTCGCTCACTCGGGCGCGTCCTGCTCGTCGTCATCCTGGTGCTGATGATCGCGGCCATCGCCCTCGCCGTGCTGTTCCTGCCGAAGGCCGACGAGGGACAGCAGTCGCGGAACGGCGCGGGATCGAACCCGAGCGCGCCCGCGACACCGCCGGAGCAGAACCCCGACACGACCCCGGACAACGGCGCCGACGAGCCGGAGGACGGCAACTCCTCCACACCGCAGACCTCCGGGGCCCCCGACCTCGCGGCCGGATACGTCCTGCGCAAGGACACCGAGGGCTTCGAGATCGGTGTGGACAAGAGCTGGGAGCGCCGCCCGATCAACGACAGCGGCCAAGTCCGTTACGGGCGGGGCGACTTCACGCTCATCGTGGTGCCGGGCCGGGACACGGTGGCCGACAACGGAGACGATCCGCTCGCCTACCAGCGGGAGAAGCAGCGCGAGCTGCAGCCGTTCCGGGACTCGTCCTGGGCCACCGCGACGGGGCTGCGCCGGATCGACGTCGGCCAACAGCGCATGGCCGAGGGCCAGTACACCTGGCAGAACACCAGCGGCCAGGAGGTCTACGTACGGAATCTCGCCATGATCGTCAAGGGCAGCTATCACATCGTGCAGGTCATCGGCCCGGTGAACGAGAAGGACAAGGTCTCCGAGATCTACCAACAGGCCACCGGCTCCTACCGGATAACCCGCTGACAGCCCGCTGACCACCGGTTACTGACTGGCCGTCAGATCGCACGCGTGTGTCACGGTGAGGTTTCAGGCGCGGGCCCAGGTTCCGTGTGCGCACGTCTGCTCCGTAATCTGTCAGTCCGAGGAACAGGCAGGGGCACGTGGACGATTCAGCGGAAACGCGCGAGGGACTGGTCCTCGCCGGGCGCTACAAGCTGGGCGAGTCAATCGGCAGCGGCGGCATGGGCAAGGTGTGGCGTGCCCACGACGAACTGCTCAACAGGACAGTCGCGGTGAAGGAGTTGACGGCGGCGCTGTACGTCTCGGCCGCCGACCGCGCCGTGCTGCACGCCCGTACGCAGAAAGAGGCCAGGGCCGCCGCCCGGATCAGCCACCCCGCCGTGGTGACGGTCCATGACGTGCTCGACCACGGCGGCCGGCCGTGGATCGTCATGCAGTACGTGGACGGGCCGTCGCTCGCGGAGGCGCTCACCCCCGACCCCATCACGCCACGGGAGGCCGCCCGCATCGGCCTTGAGGTCCTCGCCGCGCTGCGTGCCGCGCACGCGGCCGGGGTGCTGCACCGCGACGTCAAACCCGGCAACGTCCTGCTCGCACAGGACGGCCAGGTGCTGCTCACGGACTTCGGGATCGCCGCCATCGAGGGCGACTCGGCCATCACCCGGACCGGTGAGATCGTCGGCTCCATCGACTACCTGGCGCCCGAGCGGGTGCGCGGCCACGAGCCGGGGCCCGCCTCGGACCTGTGGGCCCTGGGGGCGACGCTGCACACGGCGGTGGAGGGGACCTCGCCGTTCCGCCGTACGTCGGCGGTCGCCACCATGCAGGCGGTGGTCGTCGACGACCCGCCGGAGCCCGTACGCGCGGGGCCGCTCACGCCCGTGATCACCGCCCTGCTCACCAAGGACCCCGAGGCCCGGCCCGACGCCGTCGAGACCGAGCGGATGCTGCGCGACGTGCTCAGCGGGCGCGTGCCGGAGGCGGCGCGGACGACGCAGATGCCGGCGCCGGCGCCGACCCCGCAGTCCCACCCTCAGTCCCACGCCCACGCCCTGCCCCCGCAGACCGGAGCGCCGCACGGGCAGACGCCGCCGCACGCCTATCCGCCGCAGGTGACCGGCCCCGTCCCGTCGGCCGCCGCGAGGGGCCGCCGCTGGCGCACGGTACTCGTCGCGGTCGTCGCCGCCGCGCTCATCGGCGGCGGCGCGGGCCTCGTCGCGCTCAAGGCCGGTGGCGACGACGATCCGGGCACGAGCGCCGGCGCCGACCCGGAGCCGGGCGGCACGTCCGACGACGGCAAGGATCAGAACGGCAACGGGGAACCGAGCAACGGGGAATCCAGCAACGGCGATTCGGGCAACGGCGAATCCGGCGACGGCGATTCGGGCGACGGCGGCAACACCGGCGGAGAGGCCGTCCCGGCCGGGTGGCAGCAGGTCGACGATCCCGCCGGCTTCAGCGTCCTCGTCCCCAAGGGCTGGGAGCGGCGGATGAACGGCGACCAGATCGACTACACACCCGACGACGGCGTCAACTTCCTCCGTATCGCCGTCGACACCTCGCCGGACTTCAAGGACCCGTACCACCACATGATGGACATGGAGAAGAACGTCGACGGCCTGCCCGAGTACCAGCGGATCAACCTGGGTCCCAACACCTTCCGGGGCCAGACCAAGGCCGCGCTCTGGGAGTTCACCTGGACCGAGACGGACGAGAAGCAGGTGTACGTCGGCCCGCGCCGCGCGATCGACCAGATGTTCTTCTCGGAGGACGGCTCGACCGAGTACGCCCTCTACATGTCGGGTCCCGCCGAGGACTGGTCCCGCGCGCAGTTCGACACCATGCTGGGCGGCTGGCGGGCGGGCACCGCGGGTCAGTGAGCGGGGCCGGGCCGATGTCACGGCTCTGCACCCGCTGCCGCCCCCCGGTGGCCATCGCGGTGAGCGGTCCGTAAGGATGTGGTCATGACGAACGACGGGGGACGGGCGAACGAGCCCACCAGCTACGGACTTCAACCGCCGCAGCGGCAGCCGTATCCGCCCCACCAGGGACAGCAGCCGTACCCGCCCCAGGTGCCGCCCCAAGCTCCTCAGGGTGCCCAGCCTCCTCAGGGTGCCCAGCCTCCTCAGGGTGCCCAGGCCCCGCAGAGTGCTCAGGGACCTCAAGGCTCCCCGTACCAGCCCACGCAGGCCGCCGCCCAGCACACGCCGATGGAGCCCGACCCGTCGGTGGGACGCCTGCTGGGCGGCCGTTACCGCCTGGTCTCGCGGCTCGGACACGGCGGCATGGGCACGGTCTGGCTGGCGCACGACGAGATCGTGGACCGCGACGTCGCGGTCAAGGAGCCCCGCGTCCCCGAGCACCTGCGCGAGCACGAGCGCGACACCGTCCACCAGCGGATGCGGCGCGAGGCCAGCTCGGCGGCCAGGATTGACCACCCCGCCGTCGTCACGATGCACGACGTGGTCGTCGAGGACTCCAAGCCGTGGATCGTCATGGAGCTGGTACGCGGCCAGTCGCTCGCCGACCGTCTTCAGGAGGGCACGCTCGACCCGCGCGAGGCCGCGAGGATCGGGCTGCACGTACTCAACGCGCTCAACGCCGCCCACGAGGCGGGTGTGCTGCACCGCGACGTGAAGCCGGACAACGTGCTGCTCGGGCGGGGCGACCGGGTCGTGCTGAGCGACTTCGGCATCGCCCAGGTCGAGGGCCAGCAGGGGCTCACCGAGACCGGCGCCTTCGTCGGCTCACCGGAGTTCATCTCGCCGGAGCGGGTGCTCGGGCAGCGCCCCGGGCCCGAGTCGGACCTCTGGTCGCTGGGCGTCGTGCTGTACGCGGCGGTCGAGGGCATGTCCCCGTACCGCCGCTCGAACATCCCCGCCACGCTCCAGGCCGTGCTCTCGGCCGAGCCGCAGATGCCGGCCCGTGGGTCGGGCGCCTTCGGTACGGTCGTGATGCAGCTCCTGCGCAAGGACCCGGCGGCACGTCCCACCGCCGCCGAGGTGCGCGCGGTGCTGGAGTCGGTGGCGCGTCCGCCGCAGCTCTCCGCCGACGCGACGAACATCTACCGGGCGGCGGCTGCCGGTAACGGCGGCGCGGGCATCGGCCCGGGAGGCGGCGCGGGCGGCGGCAACAAGTGGGTCCCGCCGATCCTGCACCGCAACCGCCCCGCGCAGTTCGGCCTCGGCGGCGGCCTGCTCGCCGTGGTCCTCGCGATCGTGCTGATCTTCTTCAACCCGTTCGCGGCCGAGGGGCTGCCGGAGGGCTGGGGCGTGCGGCCCGAGAAGGAGATCCTGGACGCCGAGATCGCCCTGCCGAAGGACTACCGGCGCTCGCAGGAGAGCGTGACCGAGGAGACCCGGGTCAGCTACGGCGATCCGAGCGGTGTCTTCGGTATCGCCATGGAGCAGGTGCGGCAGTCGCCCGACAACGAGGACGTCCTGCCCGCCGAGCCGGACGCGTTCAAGACGTACTACGAGGACGGCGGCGAGAACGGCACGGAGATCAAGGACGCCAGCTATTCGACGCGGGACTCGTCGTTCGCCGGCTCCGGCAAGGCGTTCGAGAACATCGTCGACTACACGCCCTACAGCGACTCGTCCGACGAGCCGATCCGCTACCGCCTCCACGAGTTGGTCGTCCCGGGCAAGGACGGCGCGCACTGGCGGCTCACCGTCTCGATGCCCGCCCAGGGAGAAGCCGTCAAGGACGGCGAGGAACTCTTCGCGAATGTCGTCAAGCATCTGGTGATCGACAGCGGCAACGTATCCTGAGTGCCTGATCAGGGCTTATGTGCCAGTGATCACTGGCACGATCGTGGCCGGTCGCCCGAGAGCCTGAGGGCGGCCGGCGGTCACCCGGTGAAAAGGTGTTACCGGCGGGTACCCAAAGTCCCGGATGCGGCATACTCTCGCCCTCATGACGGACTCACAGGCCCCCACGACCAACCCCGTGGCTCCGGTGCCCGCCGGTGTCCGCACCGCCGCCGACGTGGTCACGCCCGAAGTGCTCGCCCAGCTCATCAGGGGCGTCGTGGGCTCCGGGCGGACCTCGAACCACACCCCCTCCACGGGTGAGAAGCTCGCCGACCTGCCCGAGTCCACCCCCGAGGACGTCGCCGAGGCGTTCGCCCGCGCCCGCGCCGCGCAGCCCCTCTGGGCCGCCACCTCCGTACGGAAGCGGGCCGCCGTCCTGCTCCGCTTCCACGATCTCCTGCTGGAGCGCCAGGCCGAGGTGCTCGACCTCATCCAGCTGGAGACCGGCAAGGCCAGGCTGCACGCCCACGAAGAGGTCCAGTCCGTGGCCGTCGCCGCCCGCCACTACGGACGCAAGGCACCCGCGTATCTCCGGCCGCGCCGGCACACCGGCGCCGTACCCGTCCTGACCAAGGTCACCGAGCAGCGCCAGCCGCGCGGTGTCGTCGGGCAGATCGCACCCTGGAACTACCCGCTGGAGCTGTCCATCGGCGACGCCCTGCCCGCCTTCGTCGCGGGCAACGCCGTCGTCATGAAGCCCGACACCGAGACCGCGCTCACCGCGCTGTGGGCGCGTGATCTGCTGATCGAGGCCGGGCTGCCTGCCGAGACGTTCCAGGTGGTGCTCGGCGAGGGACCGGTCATCGGACCCGAGGTCGTCGAGCGCGGCGACTACATCTCCTTCACCGGCTCCACGCGCACCGGCCGCGAGGTCGCGCAGCGCGCGGCGAGCCGGCTCGTCGGGGCCTCCCTCGAACTCGGCGGCAAGAACGCCATGCTGGTCCTGCACGACGCCGACATCGAGAAGGCGGCGGCCGGCGCGGTGCGCGCCTGCTTCTCCACCGCCGGCCAACTCTGCATCTCCATCGAGCGGTTGTACGTCCACGAGTCGGTCGCCGACACGTTCACCGAGCGGTTCGTCACCCGTACGAAGGCGATGCGCCTCGGCAGCGCGCTCGCGTACGGGGCGGACATGGGCTCGCTCATCAGCGAGCGCCAGCTCACGACCGTCACCAGCCATGTCGAGGAGGCCGTCGCCAAGGGCGCCACTGTCCTCACGGGCGGCGTGGCGCGGCCCGACATCGGGCCGTACTTCTACGAGCCGACCATCCTGGAGGGCGTCGAGGCGCCGATGTCGGTCTGCACCGAGGAGACCTTCGGGCCCGTGGTCTCCATCTACCGGTTCAGCGACGAGGACGAGGCCGTCGAGCTGGCCAACTCCACGCCTTACGGGCTCAATTCGAGCGTATGGACGCGGGACGGCAGGCGCGGGCACGCGATCGCCGCCCGGCTGCGCACCGGCACCGTCAACATCAACGAGGGCTACGCCCCGGCGTACGGCAGCGTCCAGGCGCCCATGGGCGGCATGAAGGAGTCCGGCCTCGGCCGGCGGCACGGCTCCGAGGGCATTCTCAAATTCACCGAGGTACAGACCGTCGCGCAGCAGCGCGTGCTGCCGATGGCTCCGTCGATGGGCATGGACGACGAGAAGTACGCGGCGTTCATGACCAGGAGCCTGCGCGCGCTCAAGGCCTTCCGGCTGCGCTGATTCCAGCGGATTCGAAGAAGGAGAGTCGATGTCACGGGACACCCATGCCCCCGACCGGGGAGAGCAGGACGGCTACGACTACGACGTCATCGTCGTCGGGTCCGGCTTCGGCGGCGCCGTCTCCGCGCTGCGGCTGACCGAGAAGGGCTACCGCGTCGGTGTCCTCGAAGCCGGCCGCCGCTTCACCCCGGGCAGCCTCCCGAAGAACTCCTGGGACATCAAGAACTATCTGTGGGCCCCGGCCCTCGGCCTCTTCGGCATCCAGCGGGTCCATCTGCTCGGCAATGTCATGGTCCTCGCGGGCGCCGGTGTCGGCGGTGGCTCGCTCAACTACGCGAACACGCTTTACGTGCCGCCCAAGGCGTTCTTCGAGGACAGGCAGTGGGCGGACATCACCGACTGGCAGGCCGAACTCGCCCCTTACTACGACCAGGCGCGGCGCATGCTCGGCGTCCGGCTCAACCCGACCATGACCCCCTCGGACGTCCATCTCAAGGCGACCGCAGAGGCGATGGGGGTGGGCGACACCTTCCATCTGGCGCCGGTGGGCGTCTTCTTCGGCGACGGCCGGGACGCCGACGGCACGGTACGGGCCGAGCCGGGCGCGTCCGTCGGTGACCCGTACTTCGGCGGCGCGGGCCCCTCCCGCACGGCGTGCTCCCAGTGCGGCGAGTGCATGACCGGCTGCCGGCACGGCGCCAAGAACACACTCAACGAGAACTATCTCCACCTCGCCGAACAGGCCGGGGCCGTCATCCGCCCCATGACGACCGTCGTCGACATCACCGAGGACCCGGACGGCGGCCATCGCGTCGCCACCGTCCCCACCCACCGGCGCAAGTCGGCCCCGCGCGTGCTGCGGGCGCGCCAAGTCGTCGTCGCTGCGGGGACGTACGGGACACAGACCCTGCTGCACACCATGAAGGACCGGGGGCGGCTGCCCCGGCTGTCCGACCGGCTCGGTGAGCTGACCCGTACCAACTCCGAGGCCCTGGTGGGCGCCCAGACCACCGACCGGCGCTACCGGAGGAAGCACGGCGCGGGAGGCTCGGGCAGGGCGGACTTCACGCGCGGTGTGGCCATCACCTCGTCCTTCCACCCGGACGCCAACACCCATGTGGAGCCCGTCCGTTACGGCAAGGGCTCCAACGCGATGGGTTCGCTCTCCATCCTCCAGGTCCCCTACAGCGAGAACGGCCGCCGGATCGCGGGCTGGCTCGGCAGGATGGCCACGCACCCTGTCCAGGCGGTCCGTTCACTCTCCTACCGGCACTGGTCGGAGCGGACCATCATCGGTCTGGTGATGCAGTCCGTCGACAACTCGCTGACCACCTACCGCAAGCGGAGCGGCGTCGGGAAAGGCCTGCTGACGGCGCGTCAGGGCCATGGCGCCCCCAACCCCAAGCAGATAGCGGAAGGTACGCGGACGGCGACCCTGCTCGCCGACGAGATCAACGGCTTCGCCGGCTCGAACGTCGGTGAGCTGATCGGCACTCCGCTCACCGCGCACTTCCTCGGCGGCTGCCCGATCGGCGCCGACGCGGAGCGGGGCGTCATCGACCCGTACCACCGGCTGTACGGCCACCCGGGCATCTCGGTGGTCGACGGCGCGGCCGTCTCGGCGAACCTCGGCGTCAATCCGTCGCTCACCATCACCGCGCAGGCCGAGCGCGCGATGTCCTTCTGGCCCAACAAGGGGGAGCGCGACCCGCGTCCGGAGCAGTCGGCGGGGACGGCGTACGTACGGCAGGAGGCGATCGCGCCGAGGTCACCGGCGGTCCCGGCGTCGGCGTTCGGGGCGTTGAAGCTGCCGTTCCTCGGGCTGCCCGCGGTGCCGCCCAAGAAGACGCCGTAAACCCTGGTGGGACGGAACAGCGCAGTGACGGCGGGCAGCAAGGAGGCGCTGCACCCCCCTCCGAGTGCAGCGCCTCCGGACTTGCTCCGGTCATAAGACAAGACCGTTGTGTCGCATGGTGGACGTGTGACCTGGGCAGATGGTTGCGCTCTTCTTCACAGAATCCTCATGTGGTACGCGTCACAGTGCTGGTTCCACCGGGCGGCCGGCCGCGCCCACACGCACGACAAGGGCCCCGCGGGCCCGGTCCGAAGCGAATCGGACGGGCGCCTGCGGGGCCCTTGTCGTCGGCACCGGGGCGTCAGGGCGGCGCGCCGGTGCCGGATCGCGGCGCTGGGGGGGTGAGCGCCGCGAGTTCGGGACGGTGGACGGGTGGGCGAACGGGAGGAGAGGAGCCGGCGGTCGGACGGGTCGGACGGGTCGGGCACGGGGGGATCCGTATCCGTATGCGGTCGGCGCCGGGCGTCCCCGGTGCCGACCGCTCTTGGGGTGACCGGGCATGCTGTCCCCTGCCGACCGGTCACTCGCGCTGGGACGAGGTCCCACGACGCACCATCGGTACGTCACACGCCCCAGCGAAGCCACGCGTGGTTTGTTCGGGCCCGCCCCTGGCTGGCACGGACATCGGGACCAACGAAGCCCCGGCGGGTCCGGTCACGCGCCGTACGGGTGAGGATGCGCCCGAACCCATGTCCGCACCCGGCCGTACCCGCTCAGATCCGGCCCCGTGACAGCTCCAGCAGCGTCATGGCGAGCGAGGTGCCGGGGGTGCCCAGCGCGTCCCTGAAGCGGCCCAGGATCTCGTTCTCGCGGGAGAGATTGACCCGGCGTCCCCCGGAGGCGATGCGGGCGTCCTGGATGACGGCCGAGACGGCCATCCGTTCCTGTACGAGACCGATGATCCGGTCGTCGAGCGCGTCGATGCGCTCACGCGCGCCGTCGATCACGGTGGCGGCCTCGCCGGTACGGGCGCCGGTGCGGTCGGTGCCGGTCCGGTCTTTGGCGGAGTGGTCGGTGCCGGTGGCGGAGTGGTCGGTGATGGTCATGAAGGGCTCCTCTGTAGGAAGGGGAGCCCCGGGCGGCGTACATCGGCCCGGACAACGCGGAACGCCCCGGGCCTTGTCGGCCCGGGGCGCCTGGGAAGTCGCTTGTCAGCTCAAGCGGCACGACCATGGCAGCCGGACGGGCCGGTGCCATAGGTAAAGACGGAGGTCGTGTACTCGCGCATGGCGGCAAGTATGCCGGAGCGGTCCGGGAGGCCCGCGCGGGGGTTCGGATGCTGAGACGAAAAGCTGTCTTCGCCCGCCGTTAGAATCGGTGTACCGAACCCCTTCACCGCCGGAAGGCCGCGCCCGTGCCAGCAGTACCCCCCGCCGCCCCCGACGCCGTACTCGTCGTCGACTTCGGCGCGCAGTACGCCCAGCTCATCGCCCGTCGCGTCCGGGAGGCCCGGGTCTACAGCGAGATCGTCCCCTCGACGATGCCGGTGGCCGAGATGCTGGCCAAGAACCCCAAGGCGATCATCCTCTCCGGCGGCCCGTCCTCCGTGTACGCGCAGGGCGCCCCGACCGTCGACCGCGCGCTCTTCGAGGCCGGGGTCCCGGTCCTCGGCATGTGCTACGGCTTCCAGCTGATGGCGACGACGCTCGGCGGGACGGTCGACAACACGGGCTCGCGCGAGTACGGCCGCACCGAACTGCACGTCTCCAAGCCCGCCTCCACCCTCTTCGAGGGGACCCCTGACCAGCAGCAGGTCTGGATGTCCCACGGCGACGCCTGCTCCGCCGCTCCCGAGGGCTTCACCGTCACCGCCTCCACGGATGTCGTGCCGGTCGCCGCCTTCGAGAACGACGAGAAGAAGCTGTACGGCGTGCAGCACCACCCCGAGGTCATGCACTCCACGTACGGCCAGCAGGTCCTGGAGCACTTCCTCTACCGAGGCGCCGGGATCCGGCCGACGTGGACGACCGGCAACGTCATCGAGGAGCAGGTCGCCGCGATCCGGGAGAAGGTCGGCTCCAGCCGCGCGATCTGCGGTCTCTCCGGCGGGGTGGACTCGGCCGTCGCCGCCGCCCTCGTACAGAAGGCGATCGGCTCGCAGCTCACCTGCGTCTACGTCGACCACGGTCTGATGCGCAAGGGCGAGACCGAGCAGGTCGAGAAGGACTTCGTCGCCGCGACCGGTGTGCAGCTGAAGGTCGTCGACGCGGCGGAGCGCTTCCTGGCCGCGCTGGCCGGGGTCTCCGACCCCGAGCAGAAGCGGAAGATCATCGGCCGTGAGTTCATCCGGGTCTTCGAGCAGGCCCAGGCGGAGATCATCGCCGAGGCCGAGCCCGGTGAGCCGGTCGAATTCCTCGTCCAGGGCACGCTCTACCCGGACGTGGTCGAGTCCGGCGGCGGCACCGGCACCGCCAACATCAAGTCGCACCACAACGTGGGCGGGCTCCCCGAGGACCTGGAGTTCTCCCTCATCGAGCCGCTGCGCCAGCTCTTCAAGGACGAGGTCCGGATGGTCGGCCAGGAGCTGGGCCTGCCGGACGAGATCGTCCAGCGCCAGCCCTTCCCGGGACCGGGTCTCGGCATCCGTATCGTCGGCGACATCACCCGCGAGCGGCTGGACCTGCTGCGCGAGGCGGACGCCATCGCCCGCGAGGAACTGACGGCGGCCGGCCTCGACCGCGACATCTGGCAGTGCCCGGTGGTCCTCCTCGCCGACGTCCGCTCCGTGGGCGTCCAGGGCGACGGCCGCTCGTACGGTCACCCGATCGTGCTGCGCCCGGTCTCCTCGGAGGACGCGATGACGGCGGACTGGACGCGGATGCCGTACGACGTACTGGCGAAGATCTCCACCCGCATCACCAACGAGGTCTCGGACGTGAACCGGGTGGTCCTGGACGTGACGAGCAAGCCGCCGGGCACGATCGAGTGGGAGTGACCGTCTCCGACAGGTCAATGCCGATGCCGTCGCTCATTCGTCCATTCGTCTGAGTGGCGGCATCGGCGTTTGTTCCGGTGTTCCGGTGTGTTCCGGTGTGCGGACCGGGATTCCGCGGCCGCAATTCACTCGCACCGCGCCGATCGCCTGTGCGAACGTCTCGACCATGTCCGACCACGACGAACTCCACGCCATCCTCGCCGCCCCCAACAACCCCCTCCTGACCTGGAACGCGCCTCTCTCCGAGGACCACGCCCGCTCCCTCATCGACGCCTGCGCCCTGCCCGACGGCGGGCGGGTGGTCGATCTCGGCTGCGGCTGGGGCGAGTTGCTGCTGCGGATGGTCGAAGGAGCCCCCGGCAGTACCGGTGACGGTGTGGACAGCGACCCCGTCGCCGTCGCACGCGGACAGCGGCTCGCCCGGGAGCGGGGGCTGGACGGGCGGGTCACCTTCCACGAGAAGTCCGCCGACGCCTGGACCCGGACCGGGTACGACCTCGCTGTCTGTATCGGGGCCGTGCACGCCTGGCCCGGTACGACCCGTGAGGCGCTGCGCGCCCTGCGCGCGACCGTGCGGCCCGGTGGGCACGTGCTCTTCGGGGACGCGTACTGGACCGAGAAGCCGACCGAGGCCGCCCTCAGGGGACTTGGCGCCGTGGAGGAGGAATTCGTCGGTTCGCTGGACGACCTCGTCCGGGCCGCCGCCGACGCGGGGTTCGCACCGCTGCGCACCACCGTCGCCGATCAGCGCGAGATGGATGTCTTCGAGTCCAGCGGCCGGGCCGGCTGGGGCGAGCGCTGGGCGCTCGACCACCCCGATCACCCGCTGCGTGACGCGGCGCGCGCCACCGCCGCCGGGCACCGTGCCGGGTATCTCGGAGGCTACCGGGGGTACTTCGGCTTCGCGTATCTCGTCCTCGGCGTCTGACACCTCCCGGATACGGCACAATTCCCAGTCACAGCAAGGTAGTTCAGGGGCGGGGAAGGCGGCATTCGGCGTGGCGGCGCAAGTGGTGGGACAGAGCACGCACGGCGGGGGCTGTACCTGCGGGAACTGCCCGCACGGGGCACCCGAGGGGCATCGGCGGGCCGTCGCGGCCTTCCTCGCGAAGCGGGAGGAGTTCGCGGCCGGTCAGGGTCTGCCCGCCGCGCTCGCGCACTCGCCCGGCGCGTCCAGGCAGTGGGTCTCCGACGAACTCACCCAGTCCGCGCGCGCCGTGGCCGACCGCAGCCGGGAGGCCGGCGACGCCTGGCTGCTCGCCGTCTGGCGGCACACGCTGTTCGTGGTGTGGGGGGCCGTCGCGGTGTTCGCGCTGGCACTGGCCGGGACCGCGATCGGCGCCGGCTGGAGCGTCGCCCGTACGGCGGGCCTCCTCGCCGCCCTCGTCGCGGCCGGGCTGCTCACCGGCGCGGCCAGGCTGCACCGTACGCGCGGCGGCCTCCTCGCCCCGCTCATCGGCGAGGACAACCGGCTGTCGACCTCCCGCACCGTCGCCTCCGCGTGGGTGTCGCTGCTCGTCTTCGCCGTGCTGGTGCTCGCGCTCCAGCTCGCCGGGGCGTCCGGCCACGAGACGCGCGACGAACTGATCGCCGGGCTCGAACTGGCCCGGGGCGCGGGCATGTTGACCGTGCTGGCCGTGGTGTGCGCGATCGCCGTCGTCGTACGCCGGGTGGTAGGCGTACGCGTCGCGGACCGGCGGCTCCAGAAGGTACGGGCCGAGCGACCGCGCCTCGCCGACCTGCTCTGCGACGACGCCGGGCGCGGCAGCTTCGCCGATGTCCAGTACACGCTGGTGACGGCCGTCGCCGTGCTGTTCTCGGCCGTGCGTCTCGCCCGCCGCCCCGAGCAACTGCCCGACCTGCCGTGGGCGCTGGCCCTGCTGGTCACGGTCTCGGCCGCGACGTACTTCGCCGGCAAGTGGGCGGAGGGCGGCCGTCCGGTGGTGCTGTCCGTCGTCCGGGCCCGTGAGGCGGGGGACCTGGACGCGCCGATCCGCACCGGCGACGACATCGAGATCCGGGGGACGGGTTTCGTACCGCCGGGCGCGGGCACGCCGGACCGGCTGGCCGGCATGGTCGTACGGATCGGGCCCGTCCATATCCACGTACCGCTCGTGCCGGTCCCCGGCGGCTTCCAGAACCCGTCGGACACGGTGCTCACCGTGCCCGTGCCGGTCGACGTGGAGCCGGGGCGGCTCGATGTGCAGGTGGTGACGGCGGCCGGGGTCGAGACCAACCGGATGCCGATCGACGTCGTGGACTGAGGCGGCAGACCGCCGGGGGGCCGGGCCGGGTGGCCGCTGAGCGCATTGTTCGTCGTATCCGTATGCATGCACGAGGCACGCGGGGACAATCGAGCCCTGCGAGCGACGTGGGCGGCGGAAAGGCAGGGCGCGCGATGGCGCACGGATACCGGACAGACACCTACGGGACGATGGGCGGTGAACGGCGGGGCTGGAAGGACACGGCTGCGACGTACTCCCTCGTCCCCTTGCGGATCTTCCTCGGCGTGACCTTCATCTACGCCGGACTCGACAAACTCACCGACAGCGCCTTCATGTCGGCGAACGGGCCCGGTTCCGTCGGCGAGCTGATGCGCAGCGTGCGCGACAGCTCCGCCATACCCGCGCTCGTCGACCTCTCCCTCAAGAGCCCCGAGGGCTTCGGCTACGCCATCGCCATCGGCGAACTGGCCGTCGGCCTCGGCACCCTGGTCGGGCTGCTGGCCCGGCTCGCCGCGCTCGGCGGCGCCCTGATCTCACTGAGCCTGTGGCTGACGGTGAGCTGGCAGTCGGACCCGTACTACTACGGCAACGACCTCGCCTACCTAATGGCCTGGCTGCCGCTCGTGCTCGCCGGCGCCTCGGTGTTCTCCCTGGACGCGGCCCTCGCCGACAGGCGGCGCCGAATGAGGTAGTCCGCCATCGACACGGCGGAGGCCAGGCACAGCCCGCCGCAGATGATCGGGACGATCACGTACCAGGGGGCGTCCCACCAGCCCCCGGCGTCACCGGCGAACACGGTGGCCGCGCCGGTCACGGCCAGCCCGGCCACCAGCTTGCCCGGCTTGAACTCATGCCGTAGCACGGATCACCTCCACCTGTCCGACACCGACTTCGAGCCGGAGATCCAGAGTGCCCCCCGGCTTCACGCCCTTGGGCGGGGACACCGTACGCGACCGGTCCTGGGCCGGTGCGAGGTCGATGTCGTTCGGTGGCTCACGGGGGAGCTGGACATCGCCGAGCCCCACCTCGGCGCGCACCTTCAACGTCACGTCGCGCGGTACGACGACCTTCAGCTTCCCCGCGCCGACCTCCGCCTTCGTACGGAGGGTGGTGCCCGCGGCCACGTCGACCCCGGCCAGGTCGAGCGTCCCGACGCCGGTGCCGAGTTCGTACGACGGCGCCACCGAGGCGACGGCCGGCGGGCGCCAGGTCGTACGGACCCAGTCCGTGCCGATGTCCTTCGGGACGGCCGCCGCGCCCGCGAGGAGCCCGGCGGTGAGGACCGTGAGGAAGATCGTGCCGAAGCCCGTACGCCCCAGGAAGGCGCTCACCGCGAGGCCGAGTCCGAACACGCCGAGCGCGGCGGCGAAGCCGATCTGGAGGCTCGTACCGAGCGGCTGGGAGTCCCACGACTGCCCCGTACCGACGGCGCCCGCGATCAGCGCCAGCAGGAAGACCGTGCCGCCGATCCCGCGCGGACCCCGCCGCCCGCACGACGAACTGCCGGCCCCCTTCCGCTTTCCGGCCCCGCCGCGTCCCGAACCCCCGCCGTCGTCGGCCTCGTCGTCGGGACCCCACAGATAGCCGGGCGGTGACTGCGGACCCGTCGTCCCGTCCTTGACGATCGGGTCGCGCCACCACGACGGGCTGCCGGGCGTCGGCGGCGCCTTCGTCTCCGGCGGAGCCTCGGCCACGGCCGCCGCCGTCCCCGGGTCGAGCGGGCCGCCCTCTTCAAGAGTGGCGCGCCGCCGCTGCGACCAGACGGCCGCGCCGATCGTGGCGATCGACAGCATCGTGGCGAAGCCGAGCGTGCCGCCGTTGTTGAGCATCGACAGGAACAGGCCGCAGCCCACGAGCGCCAGCAGGACGGCGATGAGGGACGCCCCGTCGACGCGGCCGGACAGCAGCCGGCGCAACTCGTTCTCCTCCTCGCCGTCGACCGGGACCAGCAGCCAGGCGAAGCCGTAGAAGATCAGCCCGATGCCACCGGTCAGGGTCAGTACGACGATGACGACCCGGAAGATGACCGGGTCGAGGTCGCAGTACCGCCCCAGCCCCCCGCAGACGCCCGCGACGACCTTCTGCCGGGGCGCGCGCACCAGCTGAGGCGCCGACGCCGACGCCGGCGGTGGCTGCGTGGAGGTGTGCGGTGCGGACTGAGTCATACGACCATGGTGACGGCCCGGCCGTCCGGTCTCCAGCCGTCCCGACCCTGGCCGGTCCCTGATATTCCCCGGTGGGCGGGGGAGGAGTGTCAGGGTCGTTCTCGGGGCCGCTCTCAGGGCGCAGCCCTGATGCCACGGCCCGCCCGGTCGTGTGACCATCAGTGGCATGCCGGTCGCCGCGCCCACCCCGCCCCCGCCTCCCTCGTCGTCGTCGGCCTCGGGATCGTCCTTGGGCGCGTCGGGCACGTCGGGTACCTCGGGCACGTCGGGATCGTCCTCGGGCACGGCCCGCAGCCGCAGCCGCGCGTCGGGCACGGCACCCGGGGCCGACGAGCACCCCCTGCGCAAGCTCTACCGCAGCGCCGACGGCCGGATGCTCGGCGGCGTCGCGCGCGGTCTCGCGGGCCATCTGGGGCTGCCGGTCGGCTGGGTGCGGCTGGTCTTCCTCGCGCTGTTCCTGGCCCAGGGACTCGGCGCGCTGCTGTACGCCGTCTTCTGGATCGTCGTCCCGCTCGGCCTCGGCGGTACGCCCACCGGGTCCCGCCCCCTGTTCGAGACGACCTCCGACGGGCGGCGCCGGCTCCGTAAACCCGACCGGGGACAGACCTTCGCGCTCATCGCGCTGTTCGTCGTCGGGACGGTCTTCGTCGCCGGCGCCGACCTCGGCCGCGGCGGCGCGGGGCACTACATCTGGCCGACGCTCCTCATCGGCGCCGGTGTCGTCCTGGTCTGGCGCCAGGCGGACAACGCCCGCCGCGAGCAGTGGGCCTCGCTCTCCACGGACAGCAGGCGCCGCAGGACGTTCCAGGTGGCCCGAGGACTGGCCGGTGTCGCGCTCGTCGGCATGGGTCTGACGGTCTTCATGGTCGTACGCGGCTCGGCCGCCCAGCTCGGCAACGTCCTGACGGCGGCCATCGCCGTCGTGGCCGGGGTCGCGCTGCTCGCCGGCCCCTGGCTCGTCCGGATGACCCAGGACCTCTCCGACGAGCGTCTGATGCGCATCCGCGCCCAGGAGCGCGCCGAGGTCGCCGCGCACGTCCACGACTCCGTCCTGCACACGCTCACGCTGATCCAGCGCAACGCGGACGACGGCGGCGAGGTCCGGCGCCTGGCCCGCGCACAGGAGCGGGAGCTGCGGGCCTGGCTGTACCGGCCGGAGGGCACCGGCAAGGACGAGGAGAACGAGCCCGACACCCTCGCCGAGGCCGTCAAGGCGACCGCCGCCGAGGTGGAGGACTACCACGGCGTACCGATCGAGGTCGTGGTGGTCGGCGACTGCCCGCTCGACGAGAAACTGACCGCACAGATGCAGGCAGCGCGCGAGGCAATGGTCAACGCCGCCAAGTACGGTGGCGAGGGAGGCGCCGTACAGGTCTACGCGGAGGTCGAGGGCCGGACGGTCTTCGTCTCCGTACGGGACCGGGGACCCGGGTTCGATCTGGACTCGGTGCCGGACGACCGGATGGGCGTACGGGAATCGATCTTCGGCCGGATGGAACGCAACGGCGGTACGGCGAGGGTGCGTTCGGCGCCCGACGGGGGCACGGAAGTGGAGCTTGAGATGGAGAGGGCGGCGGACGCATGACCGGCATCGGCGGAACGGGCGCGACGGGCGGCACGAGCGGTACGAGCGGCGACGACGAGGGTCCGGCCAGGCGCGTACGGGTGGTGCTGGTCGACGACCACCGGATGTTCCGCACCGGCGTACAGGCCGAGATCGGGCAGACGGAGACGACCGGCGTGGAGGTCGTCGGCGAGGCCGCCGACGTCGACCAGGCCGTCACGGTCATCACCGCGACCCGCCCCGAGGTCGTCCTGCTCGACGTCCACCTCCCCGGCGGCGGCGGCGTGGAGGTCCTGCGCCGCTGCGCCCCGCTGATGGCGGCGGCCGAGGACCCGGTGCGTTTCCTGGCGCTGTCGGTGTCCGACGCGGCGGAGGACGTCATCGGCGTCATCCGCGGCGGCGCGCGCGGCTATGTCACCAAGACCATCACCGGCACGGACCTGGTGGACTCGATCTTCCGTGTCCAGGACGGCGACGCGGTCTTCTCGCCGCGCCTGGCGGGCTTCGTGCTCGACGCGTTCGCCTCGACGGACGCGCCGCCGGTGGACGAGGACATGGACCGCCTCACCCAGCGCGAGCGCGAGGTGCTGCGGCTGATCGCGCGCGGTTACGCGTACAAGGAGATCGCCAAGCAGCTCTTCATCTCGGTGAAGACGGTCGAGTCCCATGTCTCGGCGGTGCTGCGCAAGCTCCAGCTCTCCAACCGGCACGAGCTGACCCGGTGGGCGACGGCGCGCAGGCTGGTGTGAGCGTGCTCGGTGCTCGCACCGAGCGGGCTCAGTGCGAGCAGAGCCACTTCGTGACGTAGTCCCGGCCGTCGTGGTGCATGAGCCCCCGGACGCACTCGCCGGGCGCCGTGTCGAGCGTGCCTGTCGCTGCGGTCGAGCCGCCCTCTGTACGGAGGGCGGCGAACCAGCCGGGGAACGCGGTGATCCGCGCGTCCTTGCGCTGGTAGCCCAGCTGGAGGGCGGCGGGCGCAGGGGTGTCGTGGCGTACGTAGCGCGTCGTGAACGTCCCCCTGCCGCCCACCGGGCCCTCGACGCAGAGTCGGCCCCCGGTGAGATCGCCGCAGCCGTCCGGGGTGACGCCGACCGGGGCGGGGACGAGCAGCGCGCCGAGGGTGAGGGCGGCGGCGTGGACCCGGCTGTGGCGCATGGCGTCATCGTCGTGCGGCAGAGCTGGGACGGCATCCGGGCTTGCGCCGGGTGGGCCCTAGGCGGGCCGGGTGGCGCCCGCGAACGGCATCTGGTCGATCGGGGCCATCCGTACATCGGCGCCGGGGCGCGGGGCGTGGATCATCTGCCCGCCGCCGACGTACAGCCCGACGTGCGAGATGCCGGAGAAGAAGAACACCAGGTCACCGGGGGCGAGCTGGGCGCGGGAGATCCGCTTGCCCGCGTTGATCTGGGTGTAGGTGGTACGCGGGAGGGAGACCCCGGCGGCGCGCCAGGCGGCCTGCGTCAGACCGGAGCAGTCGAATCCGTTCGGCCCGGTCGCGCCCCACACGTACGGCTTGCCGAGCGCCCCGCGCGCGTAGGCGATGGCGGCGGCGGCACGGCTGCTCGGCGCCGCTACGGCCGTGGCCGCGCCACGGCTCTCCGCGCGGTCGGCGCGCGGGTCGCCCGGCCCGGTGCTCGCCGCGTACCGCGCGCGCTCGGCGGCGGTGAGCCGGGCGAGCAGCTTCTCGGCGTCGGCGAGTTTCTTCTTCACGGTCGACTTGTACGTGGCCAGGTCGGCCTGACGGCTCTTCAGCTCGGCCAGCTTTCCGTCGGCCTTCGTACGTAAGCGGCCGAGTTCACCGAGCTGCGCACGCATCCTGTCGACCGCCCGCGCCTGCTGGAAGCCGGCCCGTTCGGCGAGCGCCGACCCGCGCAGGTACTCCTCCGGGTCGGAGTTGAGGGCGAGCTGTACGGCGGGGTCGAGGCCGCCCGCGCGGTACTGGGCGGTGGCGATCGAGCCGAGCGCGTTGCGCGAGGCGTTGAGCTGCGCCGTCCGCCGGGCGGCCCTGTCGCGCAACGTGTCCAGCGCGGCGCTCGCGTCGGCCGCCTTCTCCTTGGCGCCGTTGTACTTCTCGGTGGCGGCCTCCGCCTCGTGGTACAGCTTGTCGACCTTCGCCTTCACCTGGGCCGTGGTGAGCTGGGGGTCGGCGTGCGCGGGCCCTTCGAGACCGGTGGCCGTAGCGGCACCCGCGAGGGCCAGGGTGGCCGCCGTACGGCCGTACGGGACGCGATACGGGCGGTACTTGAATCGGGGTCGGCGGTGCGCTGCCACGACGGGGTCCACATCCTTCTTCGGTCCGGCTGTCGTGGAGGACGCTAGGCGCGACGGTCACGGAAGCGCGTCGGCATGCCCGCTATTGCCCGGAGCCGGTAGCTCCCCGTCGGATTGTGACGACCACGGGCACGGCCGCCACGCCGCTTTCGGACAGGACTTGATCAATCCGGCGACACGAGCCCACGGGGCGCCGAGCGGTGCTACGGGAACCCGTGGGCCATTGGCCATTGGCCATGGCGCCGGCCCCGGACCGGGCCGGATGGCGGCGCGGGTGCTCGCCGAGGGGGCACCAGGGTGCGCGCGATCCGCACCGGTCACGGCGCCCGATGGGAGCCGGTCCGGGCGGACGCAGCGTCCGGCGTCGTCGTGGCCGACCCGCTGTGGTGAGCGCCGTGCGGGCGGGCGCTGGGTGGCGTGGCGTTCGGCGACGACGAGTGCGCCCGCCGGACGGCTTTCCTGCCGTTCCCTCCCGGTGGGAGAGCCGGTCCGCGCGGGGCCGGGCGTCCGGCGGCGTCGTGGGCGACGGACCCGCCGTCGGTGAGCCGGTCCGGCCGGACGCCGGTGACGTGCCGTCGGTGCCGGCCAGGACGGAACAGCCCCGCCCCCACCGCCTCAGGCCGGGCGCACGCTCCCGTAGATCGGCATGTAGTAGATCGACTCCTCGCGCACGTTCGCCCCCGGCTTCGGCGCGTGGATCATCTTGCCGTCGCCCTTGTAGATGCCGACGTGGCTGATGTCGTCGTAGAAGAACACCAGGTCGCCGGGGAGCAGATCCGCCGTGGCGACCCGCTTGCCGACCTTCACCTGGTCCCAGGTCGTACGCGGCAGCTGCACGCCCGCCGCCTTCCAGGCCGCGGCCGTCAGCCCCGAGCAGTCGTAGGAGCTGGGGCCGGTGGCGCCCCACACGTACGGCTTGCCGATCTGGGCGCGCGCGAAGGCGAGGACCTTCTCGGCCTTGGCCGCGTACGTACCGTCCGTGGCCCCCGAACCGGTGCCGGAGCCGGTGTCCGTGCCGCCGCCGCCCGTGGCGGGCGGCTGCTCCGCCTCCCGCGCCTCCTCCTGGCGCTTGCGCTCCGCCGCCTCCTCCTTGGCCTTCGCCTCGGCCTTGCGGCGCGCCTCCTCTTCCTTCTTCCGCTCCAGCGCGGCGAGCCGCGCCTTCTCCTCCGCCGTCAGATCCGCCAGCAGCGACCGCGCCGCCGCGAGCTTGTTCTGGACCTTCTGCTTGCCCTCCTTGAGCGAGGCCTGCGACTCCGTCAGCGTCTCCAGGCTCTTCGTCGCCTTGGCGCGCTGCTCGGCCGCGGACCGCTGCTCCTTCTGGAAGTCCTCGACCGCCTCCTGCTGGCGGTCGGTCAGCCGGTCCATGAGCTGGGTCTGTTCGAAGTACGACTCCGGGCTGTCGGCGAACATCAGGGCCGCCGTGGGACCGACCGCGCCCGCGCGGTACTGCGCCGCCGCATAGGTACCGAGGGCGCGCCGCGCCTCGTTCACCTTGTCGGCGCTCTTGGCGACGTCGTCCAGGACCCGGTCGACCGACTTGCGCTGGGTGTCGGTCGCCTCCTTGGCCTTGTTGTACTGCTGGGTCGCCGTACCGGCCTGCCGGTACAGGTCGTCGACCTTCTTCTGCACCTCTTCGACCGAGGGCTTGGGCTCGGCGGGCGCGGCGGTGGCGCTCTGCGTGGAGAGCAGCGTGACCGAGGCGAGCGCGGCTGTCGTGAAACCGACGGCCGGTGAATTCGCGCGCACTCCGGTGCGAGTGCGCGTTTTGCGATGCGACGCCAAGGCCGGCATCTCCTTCCGTGGACCGCCTACCGGGTTAGCTGTCGGGTTCGGGCGGAACGGAAGGCTGCCCTACGGGCCTGGGTGTACGGCCCGATTCACCCCGGTGGAACTTGGTGGGTCCCCGGTTCCGAACTCCCTTCGGGGAAGCCCGGATTCGGCGCAGGCCGCCCGCTTGGCGCTGATCGCCGGTGGAGTACGGACCGCCTCGGCGTGCACGCTAGCCAATCTGTGGTGTCCCTGTGAAGGTTGGTGGCCGATATGCCCGATACATTTTCGTGACCTTTCGCATATGCCGTCGTGGGCACCTCCGCAAACGGTCGGGGGAATCCCCGCGAGGCCATGTGGCGGTTGGCTGTCAGTGCGGCACCCTAGACTCAGGAAGCGATGAGCAGCCTCTTTGACGACAGCTTCCTGGCGGACCTCCAGCCCTCGGCCGAGGAGCCCCCGCCGCCGCCCGAGGACACCGCGCCGGAGCAGGTGCCCGACGATCTCTTCGGAGGGAAGTTCGACGTGCCCCCGCCCAGGGATCCGTACCACCGCGACGGTGCCCCGCGCACGGTCGTGGACCCGGCGGCGCTGCTCGAAGGGCTGAACGAGGAGCAGCGGGCCGCCGTCGTGCACACCGGATCGCCGCTGCTCATCGTGGCCGGCGCCGGCTCCGGCAAGACCCGGGTGCTGACCCATCGGATCGCGCATCTGCTGGGGACCCGCAGTGTGCATCCGGGCGAAATACTGGCGATCACGTTCACCAACAAGGCCGCCGGCGAGATGAAGGAGCGCGTCGAGCAGCTCGTCGGACCGCGGGCGAACGCGATGTGGGTGATGACGTTCCACAGCGCCTGCGTGCGGATCCTGCGCCGTGAGTCGAAGAGGCTCGGCTTCACGTCCTCGTTCTCGATCTACGACGCGGCCGACTCCAAGCGGCTGATGGCCCTGGTCTGCCGTGATCTGGATCTGGACCCCAAGCGGCACCCCCCGAAGTCGTTCAGCGCCAAGATCTCGAATCTGAAGAACGAGCTGATCGACGAGGAGACCTTCGCCGGTCAGGCGACGGACCCCTTCGAGAAGACGCTGGCCGAGGCGTACCGGATGTACCAGGCGAGGCTGCGCGAGGCCAACGCCCTGGACTTCGACGACATCATCATGACGACGGTCCATCTGCTCCAGGCGTTCGACGAGGTCGCCGAGCACTACCGCCGCCGCTTCCGCCATGTCCTGGTGGACGAGTACCAGGACACCAACCACGCGCAGTACACCCTGGTGCGCGAGTTGGTCGGCCCGTCCGGCGAGGGACACGACCCGGCCGAGCTGTGCGTCGTCGGTGACGCCGACCAGTCCATCTACGCGTTCCGGGGCGCCACGATCCGTAACATCCTCCAGTTCGAGGAGGACTATCCGGACGCGACGACGATCCTGCTGGAGCAGAACTACCGCTCCACGCAGACGATCCTCAGCGCGGCCAACGCGGTCATCGAGCGCAACGAGAGCCGTCGCCCCAAGAATCTCTGGACGAAGGCGGGAGCCGGCGCCCTGATCACGGGGTACGTGGCCGACACCGAGCACGACGAGGCGCAGTTCGTCGCCGACGAGATCGACCGTATGACGGACGCGTCGGAGGCAAAGGCGGGCGATGTCGCCGTCTTCTACCGGACGAACGCGCAGTCGCGTGTCTTCGAAGAGATCTTCATCCGCGTCGGCCTGCCCTACAAGGTCGTCGGCGGCGTGCGCTTCTACGAGCGCAAGGAGGTCCGCGACGTCCTGGCCTATCTGCGTGTCCTCGCCAACCCGGAGGACAGCGTCCCGCTGCGCCGTGTGCTGAATGTGCCCAAGCGCGGCATCGGCGACCGGGCCGAGGCGATGATCGACGCGCTCGCGGCGCGGGAGAAGATCTCCTTCGCCCAGGCGCTGCGCCGGGTGGACGAGGCGTACGGCATGGCGGCCCGCTCGTCGAACGCGGTGAAGCGCTTCAACACGCTGATGGAGGACCTGCGGACGATCGTCGAGTCCGGCGCCGGCCCGGCGACGGTCCTGGAGGCCGTGCTGGAACGGACCGGCTATCTGGCGGAGTTGCAGGCGTCGACCGACCCGCAGGACGAGACGCGGATCGAGAACTTGCAGGAACTGGCCGCCGTGGCGATGGAGTTCGAGCAGGAGAGGTCCCAGGCGGCGGGGTCGGACACGACGGCGCCCACCGCTGACGCTCCCCCCGCCGACGACGCGCCCGACGCGCCCGACGCGGCGCCCGCCGCCGCGTCCGGCAGCCTCGCCGAGTTCCTGGAGCGGGTCGCGCTCGTCGCCGACTCCGACCAGATCCCCGACGAGGACGAGGACGGCTCCGGGGTCATCACGCTGATGACGCTGCACACGGCCAAGGGACTCGAATTCCCGGTCGTCTTCCTGACGGGCATGGAGGACGGTGTCTTCCCGCACATGCGCGCGCTCGGCCAGGCGAAGGAGCTGGAGGAGGAGCGCCGGCTGGCGTACGTGGGCATCACCCGCGCCCGTGAGCGGCTCTATCTGACCCGGTCCTCGATGCGCAGCGCGTGGGGCCAGCCCTCGTACAACCCGCCGTCGCGCTTCCTGGAGGAGATTCCGGGCGAGCATCTGGAGTGGAAGCGCACCGGCCCGATGGCCGCCCCGGCCGGACCGACGTCGGGGATCACGTCCTCGCTGTCCGCGTCCCGCTCACGCTCCGGCCCGGCGGGCTTTGCCACGCGGCGCGCTACCGAGAAGCCGGTCATCTCACTGGCCGTGGGGGACCGGGTCACACATGACCAGTTCGGGCTCGGGACGGTCGTCACGGTGACGGGGTCGGGCGCCGACGCGCAGGCGACGATCGACTTCGGTGACTCCAAGCCGAAGCGGCTGCTGCTGCGGTACGCGCCGGTCGACAAGCTGTAGAAGCGGCGTCGGGGAAGTCCCGAAGAAGCGGCACGGACGTGGGGGCCCCCGAGGCCCGCCACGCCGGTGTCGGTGTCGGTGTCGGAGAGGTACGTCGCGGTGGCGGGTGGGTGCGCGCGACGGCGCCCCACCCACGCTCCTACGACAGGTTGAGTCCGTGGCTGCGGAACCAGCCCAGCGGGTCGATCGCCGAGCCGCCGCCCGGCCGTACCTCGAAGTGCAGGTGCGGACCGGTGGAGTTGCCCGAATTCCCCGAGTACGCGATCTCGTCACCGGCCTTGACCGAGCCGGAGCGGATCTTCGTGCTGCTGAGGTGGCAGTACCAGGTCTCGGTGCCGTCGGCGGCGGTCACGATCGCCATGTTGCCGTAGGCGCTGTTCCACTGTGTACGGACGGTGCCGTCCGTCGCGGCCATCACCGGAGTGCCGTACGAGACGGGGAAGTCGATGCCCGTGTGCATCGACATCCAGTTGACGCCGGCCTGGCCGTAGTACGCGCTGAGGGCGTGATTCGCGACGGGAATCGCGAACTTGGGGCGGGCGGCCTCCTTGGCCGCGGCCTCCGCCTCGCGCTTCTTCTTCTCCGCCGCCTGCCGTTCCTTCAGGTCGATGCGCTCCTGGGTGCGGCTGGCGCGGTCCCCGAAGTCCCGTGCGTCGGCGTCGAGAGCGGCGAGTTGGGTGTCGAGCTTGTTGTTCACCGCGGCGGGTTTGACCGCTGTCGTGTCCGAGGCGGTGACGGCCGTCGCGTCGTCCTTGGTGTCCTCGGCGCCGAGTCCGCCGACCGACGCGGCGGCGATACCGGCGACGCCCATCACACAGGCGGAGGGAACGGCGACGGTGAGCAGGGCCGAACGCTTCGCCGGTGTACGGCGCCTGCCGCGGCTGCCTCCGGCGGCCCGGCGGACGGGGCGGGGCGTGATGGTCGCGGCGGTGACGGTGGCGGCGGCCCCGACGAGCTGGTCCGCGTGGTCGGAGTGGTCCGGGTACTCCGGGTGTTCCGGAAGCTCCGCGTCGAAGTCCACTGCCGATTCCGACACCTGTTCAGGCTCCGGACCGGGCGTGTCGTAGTCGTGCTCGCCGTCGTACGCGGGCAGTTCGTACTCGGCCGGGGTGAACTCCGGCTGCTCGTACTCGGTTTCGTGCTGGTGCTCGACCTCGGGCTCGTACGCGGCCGGCTCGTATCCTGCCGGGTCGTACGCGGCGGGCTGCTCGTACGCCCCCGACTCGTAGGACTCGTACGTCGTGGTGTCGCCGTAGTACGGGGCCTCGGCCTGGAACGGTACGTCCGGCTGGGCGGCCGGTGTTCCGGAGTTCCACGCGGTGGCGTCGTACGCGCCGGTGTCGGCGACGGGCGCCGCCCACTGGTCGGCCGGGGTGTTCAGGCCGGTCGCGTCATAGCCGTAACTGGCAGCCTGGTTCGCCTCGTTCCAGGCGGTCGCGTCCCACTGGCCCGTCGTGTCGTACGACTGCTGGGGCTGCTGCGACTGCTGGGGCTGTGCCGCGTACGCGTCGTACGCCTCGTACGGGACCTGGGGTGCTTGCGGCGCCTGCGCGGCGTAGGGGTCGTAACCCGCGTTCCACTGCGCGGAGTCGTAACTGCCGCTGTGCTCCGCCTCGTACGTGACCGTGCCCACCGGGCTCGTGCCCGGAAGCGCGCCGAAAAGCGGATCGCTGTCGAAGCTGCCTGTGGAGTAGCCGTCGTGGGCGGCGTATCCGGCGTGGGGGTGCTGGTCGTTCACCAACTTCTCTCTCGCCTCGGCAGCAGGACCAGGCTCCTGGGGCCGTCTTGACGAACGGTGGGACCCAGAAGGGAAAGCAGTGGCCGCGACTGTACCCGGCGGTATGCGACGGCGACAATCTTCGGCGGCTTTCCGGCGCTCTGGAAACGGGCATTCGGCCGTCTTTCGGCGGTCGACGGGCACACCTTTGGCCGTACGTTCGAGACTTGTTCGATTTCTAGGGTGTCGGTGAGGTGTCGAACCGACATCGAATCGGATGTGGGCGCAACCAATTTCCGCGCCGAGGTGTGAGCCGAGGTGCGAACCGCCGACCGGCCCCGACGGGGCCCGTGCGGCGACCTACGGGGTCCCTACGCCACCGATATCGCGCCGTCGGCCTGCTCATCGGCGCATTCCGTACCACTTCCGGCCCATTCGGCCACCTCGGCGAGCGCCGACTCCGAGATCTCCGCCGTGCCGTCCTGCTCCAGCACGTAGCGGATCCCGGCGGCGAGGGCCGGATGCACCGGCAGGGCGAGATGGCCGATACCGGTCACGCCCACGTTCTGCGCGATGAGGTCCGGATGCTCGACACGGGCCGCCTCCACCGGTGACATGACCTGGTCGAGATCGCTCCAGAAGCTGACGAACCGGGTCCGGCAGCCGGGCGCCGGCTCCCGCAGCTCCTCGATCAGGTCCGAGTCGGGGCGCATCTGCCGGACGACGGGGTGCGCGCTCGCGAGAGGGACGGCGGCCGTGCCCGCGTGGGGCGTGCCCATGGTGATCAGGGTTCGTACCCGTGCGTCGCCGCCCAGTCGCTGTACGTAGTACCGGCCGATCAGGCCGCCGAGGCTGTGGCCGATGATGTCGACCTCGCGGTGCCCCGTACGGGCGCAGATCTCCTCGATCTGGCGGCCGAGCACCTCGGCCGCCACCCGGATGTCGCTGGTCAGGGGCGAGAAATTGAGCGATTCGAGATGGCGCCAGCCGTGCCGGGCCAGGGAGCGGCGCAGCAGGACGAAGACGGAGCGGTTGTCCACGAAGCCGTGCAGCAGCAGAACCGGAGGGCGGGAGCGGCCCTCGGTGGGCAGTGTGGCGGTCCCGGGCGGCAGATCGGGGGCCAGGCGCTCCTTGGCGATACCGGCCGGATACAGCACCAGATGACCGGCCAGGATGGCTACCTCAAGCGCTGAGGCCCGCAGGAGCGTGACGGGCAGCTCCCAGGCCGCCGGCCGCCGTACCACTGACGGAAAGGGCGAGAGAAACTCGGCGAAAGGCGGGATCTTCATTGACCTACCTCCCTACGCCACTCGGGAAGCGACTCCCTTGCGGCTCCCGTGCCAGGTGGGGCCGGCACGATACAGAGTGAACATATCCCCATGTGTGATTTCCCCCTCCCCGGCCACCGCGAAACAGCCGGGTGCGAGATGCTGGAGATAACGTTCGTTCACCTCTCCGTCCCTCGCCGGTACGGGGACCCGTGCCAATGACGACGAAGTCGGTATGTGGAGGCAGTGATGGGTGTGACCGGTCCGATCCGTGTGGTGGTGGCCAAACCGGGTCTCGACGGCCACGATCGCGGGGCCAAGGTCATCGCGCGAGCGTTGCGGGATGCGGGTATGGAGGTCATCTACACCGGGCTGCACCAGACGCCCGAGCAGATCGTGGACACCGCGATCCAGGAGGACGCCGACGCGATCGGCCTGTCGATCCTGTCCGGCGCCCACAACACGCTGTTCGCGAAGGTCATCGACCTGCTGGAGCAGCACGACGCGCTGGACATCAAGGTCTTCGGCGGCGGCATCATCCCGGAGGCGGACATCGCGCCGCTGAAGGCGAAGGGCGTGGCGGAGATCTTCACGCCGGGTGCGACGACCACGTCGATCGTGGACTGGGTGAACGCGAACGTCCGACAGCCGGCGGGAGCCTAGGTCCTGTCTGGAGAGTCCGGCCCGGATCGGGCCCCCGGGGTGCCGGTTCGTTCTCAGGCGCCGGGCGGGGCGGGCGCCTCGGCCGGCGGTGCTTGGGTCGGTGGCGCTTCGGTCGGCCGTGCTTCGGCGTCGGCCAGCTCCGACATCATCGCGGCGCGCAGCCGCAGCGTGGAGACCAGCCGCTGGAACGCCTCCGACCAGTAGCCGCCCGCTCCCGGTGACGCGCCCTCCGATTCGTCCGGGGTGGCGGTGAGGATGTCCAGGCGGGGCGCCTCCACGGGGTCCAGACAGCGCTCGGCGAGACCCATCACACCGCTGAAGCTCCACGGGTAACTCCCGCCGTCCCGCGCGATGTCGAGCGCGTCGACGACGGCGCGGCCCAGCGGCCCGGACCACGGCACCGCGCACACACCCAGGAGCTGGAACGCCTCCGAGAGGCCGTGCGCGGCGATGAACTCCGCCACCCAGGAGGCCCGTTCCGGCACGGGCAGGGTGGCCAGCAGCTTCGCCCGCTCCGCCAGGGACGACGCCCCCGGGCCGATGGCCGGGGACGCGGCCGGCGGGCCCAGCAGGGCGCGCGCCCAGCGGGCGTCGCGCTGGCGGACCGCCGCGCGGCACCACGCCGCGTGCAGTTCGTCGGTCCAGTCGTCCAGGACCGGCAGCCTCACGATCTCCTCGGGCGTACGCTCCCCGAGCCGGTCCGGCCAGCTCGACAGCGGTGTCGCCTCCACCAACTGGCCCAGCCACCAGGACCGTTCGCCCCGGCCGCTGGGCGGTGTCGCGCTCACCCCGTCGCGCTGCATGCCCGCGTCGCACTCGTGCGGCGCCTCGACGACAAGGGTCGGGCCCGTGGGGCTGCCCGTACGGTCCAGACTCACGCACGTCGCCGCCCGCTCCGCCATCCGCGCGGCCAGCGCGGAGTTCGGCAGCGCGGACAGCAACTCCGCAGCTGTCGCGCGGACATTGCGGCTACGGTCGGCGAGCGCCTCCTCAAGGAAGGGCTCGTCGCTGTCGGACAGCCCGGCGCGCAGCGAGTCCAGGAACATCAGCCGGTCCTCGGCGCGCTCCGTCGGCCATGTCGTGGCCAGCAGCGCCCGCGCCGCGTCCGTGTCCCGCGCGCGTACGGCCGCCAGCAGCGCGACCCGCTCCGCGAACAGCCCCTGCTCCCACAACTGCCTTACGGCTTCGGTGTCCTGGGCGCTCGGCAGGACGGCGCCGCCGGGCGCACCGCGCAGGGCGAACTTCCAGTCCGGGTTGAAGCGCGCGAGCCAGAGCCCGCGCGGTCCGGCGAACGCGAGGGCGTGCGACCGCAGGTCGTTGCGCCCGCGCGCGGCGTCGAGCAGCGCCGGCAGCGCGGCGGCGGGGGCGCGGTAGCCGTGGTCGTTGGCGGCGGTGAGCCACTGGGGGAGCAGCTCGGTGAGATCAGGGGCCGTACCGCGCCTGCCTCCCGTACCGGCCGGGGCCGCGCGGTCGGCCAGCAACTGGGAAAGGCGCCGGCGCGCGGCCTCCGGCAAGGCGCGGCGGTCGTCGTGCGGCGCCGGCTCCGGCCGGGCGGCGGCGCGCGCCGGGAGCAGACCGGCGCGCCGCCGCACCGTGTGGAGCGCGGCGGCGTCCAGCAGCGCGACGGGCGCGTCCCGGCCGGGAGCCATGACATCCGCCGGCGGTGTGCGGCGGTCCGTGCCGAGCAGGGCCGACGTGACGAGCTCTTCCCAGGGAGTGGTGCCGGTCATCGGGTGCCTCCGTACGTATGGATACGTATAGATAGGACAGAGGGCGATCTGGACAGGGACAGGAACAGGGACAGGGACAGGAGGGAGTTCAGCGGTTCGGGCGGTCCGGGCGGTTCACGGTCACGTCATGTCAGCTGGACCGCGTCCGGCGAATCCGCCGACCAGACGGCGAGCGGCGTGAACCCCCGGTGCCCGCACTCGCCGAAGACCGTGACCGGGCCGCCGCCGGAGAGCGCCACCAGCGTCCACAGACCCGGCCGCCCGAGCGCGGCCGGCGCGATCGGCAGCGCCGACTCCCCTTCCGCGTCGGCCAGTTGCCAGCCGCCGTCCTTCCCGTACGGGACCGGGACGACATCGGTCAGCGTCACCGGCCAGGACTCCAGCCACGGATCCTCCCGCAGCGCCGACCCGTACGCCGCCACCGCCGCCGTGGTCGTCCCGCCCGGCGGAGGCCCCCCGGCCGGCCCGGGAACGCCCACCTCGTCGCCCAGATCGGCGCGCAACTGCCCCGCCCCCGCGTGCGGCGTCAGCTCCGCCTCGATCACCAGGCCCACCGGCAGCGCCGGTTGCGGAGCGCGGCCCGCGGCGCCGAACCCCAGCACCAGCGCCGTGCGCCCCGACTCCCGTCCGTACAGCCAGATCCGGCGCGTGGTGATCTTGCCGTCCGACGTGTCGTACTGCGCGAGGACCAGCCAGCGGTCCCGCACCGGCGGGCCCTCGGCGGGGGACGGCAGACCGACCCTGGTGCGGACCGTCGTCGCCAGAGGCGCGGGCAGCCGCTCGATCCCCAGCCAGCCTTGGTCCAGCAGATGCAGCAGCGCCGACTCCTCCAGCAGCCGCACCGGCCAGCCCGCCCCCGAACCCGGGATCGCGCCCAACTCCCGGACCCGCCCCGCCAGTCCCGGCGCCTGCGCGTCCACCATGCGCGCGGCCGTCTCCTCCCACAGCCCGTACCCCGACTGCTCGGCCGCCGCCAGCCCGCCGCGCAGCAGATCCGTCAGCCGCTGCTCAAGCTCCCGCGCCCCACCCGTGATCCGTGCCGCCCTGCGCTCCGCCCGGCGCCGGGCCGCCTCGGGGTCGGCCTGCTTGGCCACCCCGTCCGTCTCCTCCTTCGCCGCTTGCTCCGCCCGCTCCTCGCTCCGCTTCCTGCGGTCCCCCAGCCACTCCTCCGCCCAGTCGGGCGCAGCCCCGTCGCCCACGTCCACGACCGTCCTCACGGCGGAGGTCCCCTCGGCCGCCCAGAGCAGCAGCAGCCCCAGCGCGTGCTTGCACGGGAACTTGCGGCTCGGGCAACTGCACCTGTACGCAGGGCCTTTCGTGTCTATCACCGTCTGATACGGCTTCTGCCCGCTCCCCTTGCACAGACCCCACACGGCCCCCTCGCCGCTGCTGCCCGCGTCCGACCACGGCCCGGCCGCGCTCAGCCGGGCCCCCGCCTTGCGTGACGCAGCGTCAGGAGCCAGGGCCAGCACCTGCTCCGTGGTCCAGCGCACCCCCGCGTTATCCATGCCCAAGACGTTAGGCGCCACCACTGACAATCGCTCCTGACCTGCGGGAACGATCGATTGTCAGTGGCATGGTGCACGGTGGGTCCCATGCCCGGTCGAACGATCTGGAGGGGGATCCATGACCATGCCCGAAACGAGTGCGACGACCGCCGAGACGGTCGGCGGGACGGTCGGCGCCGAGGTCCTGCGACCGCACGCCGAGGACGCCTTCGCCGATGAGCTGCGCGCGCTCGCCGCCGCCGACGACCGGCCCCGGCCGGCCAGATGGCGGCTGTCGCCGTGGGCGGTCGCGACGTATCTCCTCGGCGGCACACTCCCCGACGGCACCGTCATCTCGCCGAAGTACGTGGGCCCGCGCCGGATCGTCGAAGTCGCCGTCACCACCCTCGCCACCGACCGCGCCCTGCTGCTCCTCGGCGTTCCCGGCACCGCCAAGACCTGGGTGTCCGAGCATCTGGCCGCCGCAGTCAGCGGTGACTCGACGCTGCTGGTGCAGGGGACGGCGGGTACGCCCGAGGAGGCGATCCGCTACGGGTGGAACTACGCGCAGCTGCTCGCCCACGGCCCGAGCAGGAACGCGCTCGTCTCCAGCCCCGTCATGCGGGCCATGGCGGAGGGCATGACCGCCCGGATCGAGGAGCTGACCCGTATCCCTGCGGACGTGCAGGACTCGCTCATCACGATCCTCTCCGAGAAGACCTTGCCGGTCCCCGAGTTGGGACAGGAGATCCAGGCGGTCCGCGGGTTCAACGTGATCGCCACGGCCAACGACCGCGACCGGGGGATCAACGACCTGTCGAGCGCGCTTCGGCGCCGCTTCAACACCGTCGTCCTGCCGCTGCCCGCCACCGCCGAGGCGGAGGTCGACATCGTCTCGCGGCGCGTCGACCAGATCGGGCGCTCGCTCGACCTGCCGGGCGGCCTCGAAGGCATCGCCGAGATCCGGCGGGTCGTCACGGTCTTCCGCGAACTGCGCGACGGCGTCACGGCCGACGGGCGTACGAAGATCAAGTCCCCGTCCGGGACGCTCTCCACGGCCGAGGCGATCTCCGTCGTCACCAACGGCCTGGCGCTCGCCGCGCACTTCGGCGACGGTGTGCTGCGCCCCGGAGACGTCGCGTCCGGCATCCTCGGCGCCGTCGTGCGCGACCCGGCGGCCGACCGGGTGATCTGGCAGGAGTATGTGGAAACGGTCGTGCGCGAGCGGGACGGCTGGAAGGACTTCTACCGGGCCTGCCGAGAGGTCGGCGCATGACGACGCCCGTCCGGGACACGGGCCGGCCGGCCGGGAGCGGGCCGCTGCTGCTCGGCGTCCGCCACCACGGGCCAGGCTCGGCCCGCGCGGTGGGGGCCGCGCTCGACGCGGCGTCGCCGGCGGCGGTCCTGATCGAGGGCCCGCCCGAGGGTGACGCGCTGGTGTCCCTCGCCGCGGACGCGCAGATGCGCCCGCCCGTCGCGCTGCTGGCCCACGCCGTGGACGATCCGGGCCGCGCGGCGTTCTGGCCGCTGGCCGAGTTCTCCCCGGAGTGGGTGGCGATCCGCTGGGCCCTGGCGCACGACGTCCCGGTCCGCTTCATCGACCTTCCCGCGACGCACTCGCTGGCGTTCAAGGAGGGAGAAAGGGACGAGGACGAGGCGACGGACACCGACACCGACACTGACACCGACCCCGACCCCGGCCCCGACACCCGCGCGCACGCGCTGCGGATCGACCCGCTCGCCGTCCTCGCCGAAGCCGCCGGGTACGACGACGCCGAGCGGTGGTGGGAGGACGTCGTGGAGCACCGGAGCGGCGCGGCCGACGACGACCCGTTCGCGCCGTTCGCCGCCGTCGCGGAGGCGATGGGCGCCCTCCGTGAGGAGTACGGGGACGGCGGACACCGGCGGGACCTGGTCCGGGAGGCGTACATGCGCCTTCAACTCCGGGCCGCGCGCAAGGAGTTCGGCGACGACCGGGTCGCCGTCGTCTGTGGTGCCTGGCATGTGCCCGCACTCGGCGCGGGGAGCACGGCCACCGCCGACCGCGCGCTTCTCAAGGGGCTGCCCAAGGTCAAGTCCGAGCTGACCTGGGTGCCGTGGACCCATCAGCGGCTGGCCAGGCACAGCGGTTACGGCGCCGGTATCGACTCCCCTGGGTGGTACGGGCATCTCTTCGGCGCGCCCGACCGGCCCGTGACGCGCTGGATGACCAAGGTCGCGGGTCTGCTGCGCGAGGAGGACCAGCCGGTCTCCTCCGCGCATGTCATCGAGGCCGTACGGCTCGCCGAGACCCTGGCCACCCTGCGCGGCCGGCCGCTCGCCGGGCTCACCGAGACGACCGACGCGATCCGTGCCGTCATGTGCGACGGGTCCGACGTGCCGCTCGGGCTCATCAGGGACCGGCTCATCGTCGGGGACGTGCTGGGGGAGGTCCCCGACTCCGCGCCCGCGGTCCCCCTGCAACGCGATCTGACCCGGCTCCAGCGCTCGTTGCGGCTGAAGCCGGAGGCGATGGAACGGGAGCTGGATCTCGACCTCCGTAAAGAGACCGACGCGGGGCGCAGCAGGATGCTGCACCGGCTGCGGCTGCTCGGTATCGGCTGGGGCGAACCGGCCGCGGGCCGCGGCAGCACCGGCACGTTCCGCGAGACCTGGCGGCTGCGCTGGGAGCCCGAGTTGTACGTACGGGTCGCCGAGGCCGGGGGCTGGGGCACCACGGTCCTCTCGGCGGCCACCGCGAAAGCCGAGTCGCAGGCGGTGTCGGCGACCGCGCTCTCCGAAGTCACGGCCCTGGCCGAGCAGTGTCTCCTGGCCGAACTGACCGACGCGCTGCCCGTGGTGATGAGAGCCCTCGCGGACCGCGCCGCGCTGGACGCGGACGTCGGCCACCTCGCCCAGGCCCTGCCCGCGCTCGCCCGCTCGCTGCGTTACGGAGACGTACGGTCCACCGACACGGCCGCCCTCGGCGAGGTCGCCGCCGGGCTCGCCGAGCGCATCTGCGTCGGGCTGCCGCCCGCCTGCGCCGCGCTCGACGCGGACGGCGCGGCCGAGATGAGAGCCCACCTCGACAGCGTCCACAGCGCGATCGGCCTGCTGCCCGACGCCCCCGGCCGCCCCGCCGGGGACCTCTCCGGCCGCTGGTTCGCCGTCCTGCGGAAACTGGCCGGGCGGGACACCGTGCCCGGCGTCATCCGGGGCAGGGCGACCCGGCTGCTGCTGGACGACGGACGCCTTCCCGAGGACGAGGCCGCGCGCCTCATGGGCCTCGCCCTGTCGCCCGGCACCCCGCCGGCCGACGCGGCGGCCTGGATCGAGGGGTTCGTCGGAGGAGCGTCCGGCGGCGGAATGCTGCTGGTCCACGACGAACGGCTGCTCGCCCTCGTGGACACCTGGCTGACCGGGGTGCCGGCCGGCTCGTTCACCGATGTGCTGCCCCTGCTGCGCCGTACGTTCTCGGCGTACGAGCCCGGAGTGCGCCGCACGCTCGGCGAGTTGGTCCGGCGCGGACCGGCGGGCGGCGGCGCGGGGCCCGATCGCGCGGAGGCGGGGATCCCGGGCTTCGGCACCGCCGTCGACGAGGCCCGCGCGGACGCGGTCCTGCCCGTGCTGCGCCTGCTCCTCGGCGACCCCGATCACCGGAGCGACCATCACCACAGCGACCACGACAACGACCTCGCGGGGGTGGCCCGATGACCACGGCCGGCACGACGGACAACCGGGCGGACACCCCGGCGGACAAAGCGACCGACAAAGCGACCGACAACCCGACCGACGAAGCGACCGACAACGCGGCCCCTGGCACGACGGCCCCTGGCATGACGGCCGACGCGGCCGACGAGCGGCTGCGGCGCTGGCGGCTGGTCCTCGGCGGCGACACGGCCGACGGCACCGGCCGCGCGCTCACCGGCCAGGACGCCGCCATGGACGGCGCGTTGACCGCCCTCTACGGAGGCGGGGGCGGCGGCACGGGCACCTCCAGGAAGGGCGGCGGCAACCGCTCCGCGGGGCTCGGCGCCTCCGCCCCCTCCGTCGCCCGCTGGCTCGGCGACATCCGTACGTACTTCCCCAGCTCCGTCGTGCAGGTCATGCAGCGCGACGCGATCCAGCGCCTCGGACTCTCCGCGCTCCTGCTGGAGCCGGAGATGCTGGAGGCCGTCGAGGCGGACGTCCATCTCGTCGGCACGCTCCTGTCTCTCAACAAGGCCATGCCCGAGACGACCAAGGAGACGGCGCGCGCCGTCGTAAGGAAAGTCGTCGCCGACATCGAGAAGCGGCTCGCCACCCGCACCCGGGCCACCCTCACCGGCGCCCTCGACCGCTCCGCGCGGATCAACCGGCCGCGCCACCGCGACATCGACTGGGACCGCACGATCCGCGCCAATCTCAAGAACTACCTGCCGGAGTACGGCACGGTCGTCCCCGAACGCCTCATCGGATACGGCCGCGCCTCGCAGTCCGTGAAGAAGGAGGTCGTGCTCTGCATCGACCAGTCCGGGTCGATGGCGGCGTCCGTCGTCTACGCCTCCGTCTTCGGCGCCGTCCTCGCCTCGATGCGCTCCATCGCCACCCGCCTCGTCGTCTTCGACACCGCCGTCGTCGACCTCACCGACCAGCTCGACGACCCGGTCGACGTCCTGTTCGGCACCCAGCTCGGCGGCGGCACGGACATCAACCGCGCCCTCGCCTACTGCCAGTCGCAGATCACCCGGCCCGCCGACACCGTCGTCGTCCTGATCAGCGACCTCTACGAGGGCGGCATCCGTGACGAGATGCTGAAGCGGGTCGCCGCGATGAAGGCGTCCGGTGTGCAGTTCGTGGCGCTCCTCGCGCTGTCCGACGAGGGTGCCCCCGCCTACGACCGCGACCACGCGGCGGCGCTGGCCGCGCTCGGCGCCCCGGCCTTCGCCTGCACCCCGGACCTGTTCCCGGAGGTAATGGCGGCGGCGATCGAGAAGCGCCCCCTGCCGATACCGGACACGGCGTAGGAGAGCCGCCGGCGAGCGTGCCTGTGACAGGTATCACCGCTCAGGGGTGATCTGTGATTTAGGGGTCCACGGCCCACGGGGATAACCTGCGAGACGGACATGCCGCGCTCCGGGACTCCGTCTGCGCCTTCCTTGTGACAAGTGCAGTCACGCTGTGACACGTGCAGTCACGTTGCCCATCGCGGCACGCCCACGCAGATTACGAACCGCGATCACTGCGAATCTTAGAAGACAGACAAGGGACGGACGCGCGTGGACCTGTTCGAGTATCAGGCGAGGGACCTCTTCGCCAAGCACGGTGTACCGGTGCTGGCCGGTGAAGTCATCGAAACGCCTGAGGCGGCGCGCGAGGTGGCGACGCGTCTCGGCGGCAAGGCTGTCGTCAAGGCGCAGGTCAAGGTCGGCGGCCGGGGCAAGGCCGGCGGCGTGAAGCTGGCCTCCGACCCGGACGACGCGGTCGCCAAGGCCGACGCCATTCTGGGTATGGACATCAAGGGCCACACGGTCCACAAGGTGATGCTGGCCCAGACGGCGGACATCGCGGAGGAGTACTACGTCTCCTTCCTCCTCGACCGCACCAACCGCACCTTCCTGGCCATGGCCTCCGTCGAGGGCGGCGTCGAGATCGAGGTCGTCGCCGAGGAGAACCCCGACGCGCTCGCCAAGATCCCGGTCGACGCCAACGAGGGCTGCACCCCGGAGAAGGCCGCCGAGATCGTCGCGGCGGCCAAGTTCCCGGCCGAGATCGCCGGCCAGGTCGCCGACGTCCTCCAGCAGCTGTGGACCGTCTTCATCAAGGAAGACGCCCTGCTCGTCGAGGTCAACCCGCTGATCAAGTCCGGTGACGGCAAGATCATCGCGCTGGACGGCAAGGTCTCGCTCGACGAGAACGCCGACTTCCGCCAGCCCGACCACGCGGCTCTTGAGGACAAGGCCGCGGCCAACCCCCTCGAAGCCGCCGCCAAGGCCAAGCACCTCAACTACGTCAAGCTCGACGGTGAGGTCGGCATCATCGGCAACGGCGCGGGGCTCGTCATGAGCACCCTCGACGTCGTCGCGTACGCGGGCGAGGCCCACGGCGGTGTGAAGCCCGCCAACTTCCTCGACATCGGCGGCGGCGCCTCGGCCGAGGTCATGGCGAACGGCCTGGAGATCATCCTCGGCGACCCGGACGTCCGGTCCGTCTTCGTCAACGTCTTCGGCGGAATCACCGCGTGCGACGAGGTCGCCAACGGCATCGTCCAGGCCCTGGAGCTGCTCAAGTCCAAGGGTGAGACCGTCAGCAAGCCCCTGGTCGTTCGCCTCGACGGCAACAACGCGGAGCTGGGTCGCAAGATCCTGTCGGACGCCAACCACCCGCTCGTACAGCGTGTGGACACCATGGACGGCGCGGCCGACAAGGCCGCCGAGCTCGCGGCTGCGAAGTAAAGGTAAAGGTCACCAACACCATGGCTATTTTCCTGACCAAGGAAAGCAAGGTCATCGTCCAGGGGATGACCGGTGCCACCGGCATGAAGCACACCAAGCTCATGCTCGCTGACGGCACCAACATCGTCGGCGGAGTCAACCCGCGCAAGGCCGGCACGTCCGTCGACTTCGACGGCACCGACGTTCCCGTCTTCGGCTCCGTCAAGGAAGCGATGGAGCAGACGGGCGCCGACGTCTCCGTCCTCTTCGTGCCCCCGGCCCACGCCAAGGCCGCCGTCGTCGAGGCCATCGACGCCGAGATCGGTCTCGCCGTCGTCATCACCGAGGGCATCGCGGTGCACGACTCCGCCGCCTTCTGGGCGTACGCGTCGAGCAAGGGCAACAAGACCCGGATCATCGGCCCGAACTGCCCCGGTCTCATCACGCCCGGCCAGTCCAACGCCGGCATCATCCCGGGCGACATCACCAAGCCCGGCCGTATCGGTCTCGTGTCCAAGTCCGGCACGCTGACCTACCAGATGATGTACGAGCTGCGCGACATCGGCTTCTCGTCCGCCATCGGCATCGGCGGCGACCCGGTCATCGGTACGACGCACATCGACGCCCTTGAGGCGTTCGAGGCCGACCCCGACACCGACCTCATCGTGATGATCGGCGAGATCGGCGGCGACGCCGAGGAGCGCGCGGCCGACTTCATCGCCAAGCACGTGACCAAGCCGGTCGTCGGCTATGTCGCGGGCTTCACGGCGCCCGAGGGCAAGACGATGGGCCACGCCGGCGCCATCGTCTCGGGCTCGTCGGGCACCGCGTCGGCCAAGAAGGACGCCCTTGAGGCGGCGGGCGTCAAGGTCGGCAAGACGCCGACCGAGACGGCCGGTCTGGCCCGAGCCATTCTCGCGGGCTGACACCAGGCGGTACGGTCGTACGGAGTACGGCAGTTGTACTGCTGGACAACGCGCGTGGGCCCGCACCTTTCAGGTGGTGCGGGCCCACGCGCGTCCTTGTGCCGCACTGACGGAGAGTCAGGTCGCGGTGTCGGGAAGCGGCGTCAGAGGCGGGGTCAGGGGCGGTGTCAGGGGATCCGGGGCACCAGCCGCTCCGGCCCGTTCATCGGCACGGCACGGAGCTTGGCCCGCAGCTTCAGGTCCTGCTCGGTGAGCTTCTGCGGCCCCATCGGCGCCGGTACCCCACCCACTCGCTGACCGGGCGCGGGCGTCGGCTCGTACTGCCTCGGCGCCGTGACGACCGTGAAGGCCGTCGCGCCGATGATCAGCACGGTGACGGCGATCGCGGCCCGCGTCCAGAACTTGGCGCGGCGCTCACTGCTCACCCGTACCGCGGGCGCGCTCGCGACGGCCGGCGCGGACACCGTCTCCACCAGCTCCCGCAGCCGCTCGTGCAGGACCTGCGCGTCCGCGAGGTCGGGCAACTGATCGGCCACCGCCTCGCGCGCGTGCAGCAGCCGGTTGGCGGCGGCCGGGGTGGTGGCCTCGGTCTCCGCGGCCGTCTCGGGCAGATCGAGGCCCAGACCGTCGTACAGCAGCAGCGTGCGCCGGTACATCGGGGGCAGATCGAGCAGCGCCTTGCGCAGCGCACGCCCGGCGCGCTCACCGTTGGGCGGGTCCGGATGCCGGTGGGCGCGGCGGAACCGGTGCCAGGGCGATGTCGCGTAGTCGTACGCCGCGCCCCGCACCCAGCCCGCCGGGTCGCGGTCGACAGCGACCTCGGGCCACCGGTGCCAGGCCAGATGGAAGGCGCGCTCGACGGACTCCTGGGCGAGGGTGCGGCGCCCGGTGAGCAGATACGTCTGGCGTACGAGGGCGGGGGAGGCGTACGCGTACAGCTCGTCGAACGCCTGGGCGGGCGTCAGCCTCGCTGCCTCAGCGGCGGCGGCCCCGGCGAGGGCCTCGGCCTTCTCCTTGCGGCGCCGGGCGTTCTGCCGGGACCGGTTGTCGGCCTCGACGGCGCGGACCGGGCGGCGGTTGAGGGGCTTCTTGCGGGAGGGCGCGGGGGCGGGGGAGGGGGCGGGGGTTTCGACGCTCACGGCCTCCGGAGCCACTGCCACCGCCGGAGCGGGAGCCGGTGATGGTGCCGTTTCGGGTGCCTGCTGTTCCGTCGGCGGCTGCTCCGCAGCGGCGTTCTCCGGACTCTCCGGGTTCTCGGGGCTCTCCGGACTCGCCGGATTCTCGGGAGTCTTCGACCGCTTCTTCCGCTTCGCGCGCTTCTTCTCGTCGAGTTCCGCCGCGTACGCCTCCAGCAACCGGGCGTACGCCTCGCGTCTGCGCCCCTGCGGAGTCGTACGCCCCGTCTCCCAGGACCGCACCGTCGTCTGGGTGACCCCCAGCGCTTCCGCGACCTGCTTCTCGGTCATGGCCTTCGCCTCGCGCAGCCTGCGCCGCTCCTTGGGGGAGGGAAGCGGGGGTACGGAGGAGGTACGAGTGGTGCTCTGCGTCATGAGGAACTCCCCGCAGCACTGTACTGGCCGAAAAAGTACATAAACGTATATTGAGCGACACAGCGGCTATCCGCCTGTTACGCGGTTTAAGCGCGTGTCGTTGGGAGCATGGCGCCGTGACCCAAGTGAGCGAGCGCAGCACCACGTTGTCCTCGGCCTCGGCCGCCGAACGAGGCCGGGCCGCCGCCCTGACCGCCGCGTTCCTCCGGGGCGCACTGGCCGCAGGCCTCGGCCTCGGCGGCCTCGCCGTGCTGGTCATCGCCGCCTGGATCAGCTCGCCGTACCCCGACAGCGGCGCGGGCGGGGCCCTCCATATCGCGGCGGCGCTCTGGCTGTTGGCCCACGGCGCGGAGCTGGTACGGCCCGACACACTGTCAGGAGTGCCCGCGCCCATCGGAGTCGTCCCCCTGCTGGTCGTGGCCCTGCCCGTGTGGCTGGTCTACCGCTCCTCGCGCGACGCCCTGGAACCGGACGAGGGCCGGCCGCAGCTCACGGCTCTCGGCGGGCTGTGCACGGTCGCGGGTGGATATCTGCTGGTCGGCGCGGCTGTCATCGTCTACGCGCGAGGCGGGCCGATCTCCACGGACACACTCGGTACGGCGCTCAGGCTGCCCCTGGTACCCGTGCTCTCGGCCGTCGCCGGAGTCTGGGTCGCGAGTGGGCGGCCACTCAACCCGCTGCTCGACCGGCTGCCCGGCCTCAGAGGCTCGGGTTCCGGCGCCGCCGAGGGCGTGGGCGCCGCCGTGGCCGCCGGGAGGCGTCGCCGGGCCGTCGTCGTGATGCGGTCGGCGACAGCCGGGACGGCGGTGCTGCTGGGCGGCGGCCTCCTCCTGGTCGCGACCTCGCTGATCTGGCACGCGGACGCCGCCCAGGAATCCTTCCTCCAACTGGCGGCGGCCTGGTCCGGACGGGTCGCCGTACTGCTGCTGTCCCTCGCGCTGCTCCCGAACGCGGCGGTCTGGGGCGCGTCGTACGCGCTCGGCCCCGGCTTCGCCCTCGGTACGTCGGCGACCGTCACCCCGCTCGCCGTCACCGGCCACCCCGCGCTGCCGCCCTTTCCGCTGCTGGCCGCCGTGCCCGCCGAGGGGCCCGGCACGGCCGTGACCTGGGCGGCGGGGGCCGTGCCACTGCTGGCCGGGCTGACGATCGCCTGGTTCACGGTACGAGTCGCCGCCCCGCCCTACGCCGAACGGGACGAGGCGTGGAGCGCGCGCGACACCGCGCTCGCGGCGGCGCTCGCCGGTGCCGGGTGCGCCGTCCTGACGGCGGCGTTGGCCGCACTCGCGGGCGGGCCGCTGGGGACGGCGCGGCTGGTGGAGTTCGGGCCGGTGTGGTGGCAGACCGGGGTGGCGGCGCTGGCCTGGACGGTGGTCATCGGCGTACCGACGGCGCTGCTGGTACGGGCCTGGCGGCTGCGCGACCGGCGCGGGACGGCCGACGAGGCGGGAGAAGTGGGGGTCGTGGCAGAAGCGGAAGAGGTGAGAGAGATGGGAGAGGTGGGAGAGGCGGACGTGAGCGAGGTGAGCCAGGTGAGTGGGACGGACAGCACGGACGGCGCGGACCCGGCCACCGCGAAGAGCACCTGGTGGCGACGGCCGCCGTGGAGGCGCGCCGCGGTGACGACCGAGAAGGACGCCGACGACGGACCGGCGGAGCCGGCGAACGAGGACGCGCCACCCACGCTGGGCGACGCGGACCGGACGGAGGCGCCGTACGACTTTCTGCCGATGGACGCCTGGCACGACCGGGACGCCCAGGAGGCGCGTTGGGCGGCGATCAAGGAGGCGTCCGGTGGTCTGATGACCGCCTTCCCGCCGACCGTACCCACGCCTGAAGCCGAGTCGGAACCCCAGCCCGAGCCCGAGCCCGAGTCTGAGCCCCGGTCGGAGCCTGAGCCGAAGAAGAAAGCCGCCGACTGACCCACACCCACCACTCGTACGAGCGGCGGGGGCCCCCCCCCCCCCCCCCGGGGGGGGGGGGGGGCGCCGGGGCGCGGGGGGGGGGGCCCCGCGCCGCCGGGTCGGCCCCCCGGCGGGCCCCCGCGGGGGGCGGGGTGGGGGGGGGGGGGC